>NZ_JBJDRL010000051.1:0-28519 GCF_044987475.1 Microbacterium sp. ZW CA_36 | reverse complement strand
CGCCTGAG
Source organism: Microbacterium sp. ZW CA_36 (assembly GCF_044987475.1). Taxonomy (NCBI): domain Bacteria; kingdom Bacillati; phylum Actinomycetota; class Actinomycetes; order Micrococcales; family Microbacteriaceae; genus Microbacterium; species Microbacterium sp. ZW CA_36. The sequence continues at coordinate 28,511 of NZ_JBJDRL010000051.1, read as the reverse complement.
GCCTACCTCGTCGCCTCGCCGCCGATCGCCCGGCGCGCGACGGCGGCGAGGCGACGAGGTAGGCCTCAGGCGGGCTCGGCGACGGCGTTCTTCACCAGCTGGGTGATCTTCTTCTCGACCTCGGGAGTCCACGCGAGCACCGCGAAGCCGATCGGCCACATCTCGCCGTCGTCCAGCCGTGAGGGCTCGTCGAAGTTGATCGTGGCGTAGCGGGTCTTGAACTTCGACGCCGGCTGGATGAAGACGACGACCTTGCCGTCGCCGTTCGCGTAGGCGGGGAAGCCGTAGAACGTCTTCGGCACGAGGTCGGGCGCGGTGTCGGAGACGACCTTGTGCAGGCCCTCCGCCAGGACTTTGTCGGTGCCCTCGAGCTTGCCGATCGCCTCCAGCACCTGCTTCGTGCCCGCCTCGCGGTTCTTTCCCGCCTTGGCCTGAGCGCGCAGCTCCTTGGCGCGATCCTTGACAGCCTGGCGCTCGATGTCACTCAGTCCGTCGGATGAAGTCTTCTCGGCCATTTCGTTCTCCTTCGCGTTCGTGGGGCCGCTTTCGCGGCTCGTGATCTCACGCTACGACGCGGTCCGCGGGCGCGCTTCTCCATTCCTGCTTGATGGTGGACTCGTGATCCACCCGGGGTTCGGGGCGCACTGCGAACTCCTGGGGCGCACGCGCCACGCCCCGACCGGGCACGGTGCGCCCCGAACCCGCACGGTCCCGAAACGGCGCCCGTGGTCTAGCGTGATCTGCACCCTGAACACCGAGGAGCCGCAATGTCCGCGACATCCCCGGAGGAGATGCACGCCATCTCGTCCGACACCCGCCACACCGTCGAAGACGTCCTCGAGTACGCACGGCGCCGGGCGCTGTACGAGAACGTGCCGCTCGACAAGCCGATGACACCGCGCGACCTGGAGCGGCTGGCATCGGGCTCGATCACGCCGGAGGGCATCGGCTCGCGGCGCGCGATCGCGCTGTTCGAGAACGTGCTCGCCCCGTCCTGCGTGTCGACCGATCACCCCGGGTATCTGTCCTTCATCCCCTCGGCCCCGACCAAGGCGTCCCTGGCGTTCGACGTCGTGGTGTCGGCATCCGCCATCTACGGGGGCTCGTGGATGGAAGGCTCCGGCGCCGTCTACGCCGAGAACGAGGTGCTGCACTGGCTCGCCTCGGAATTCGGGATGCCGGAGGGCTCGGGTGGCGTGTTCGTGCAGGGCGGCACGATCGGCAACCTCTCGGCCCTGGTGACGGCGCGGGACGCCGCTCGGCGCCGCGCTGCCGAGGAGGGACGCGCGGCGCCGCCGCGCTGGGTGGTCGTGTGCAGCGCGGAGGCGCATTCGTCGATCGCGTCGGCCGCCGCCGTCATGGACGTGGACGTCGCGACCGCCGAGGTCGACGCGGACGGCCGCCTGCACGGCGAGTCGGTTGCGCGGGTGCTCGACGAGCACGGCGACGCGGTGTTCGCCGTCGTGGCGACCGGCGGCACGACGAACTTCGGCATCGTCGACGACATCGCGGGCGTCGGAGCCGTCGCTCGCGAGCGCGGCGTGTGGTTCCACGTCGACGGCGCCTACGGGCTGGCGGCGATGCTCGTCGAGCGGATGCGGCCGGCGTTCGCCGGCGTGGGGCTCGCCGACTCGGTCATCGTCGACCCGCACAAGTGGCTGTTCGCGCCGTTCGACGCGTGCGCGCTGATCTACCGCGAGCCCGCGCTGGCGCTGTCGGCCCACACGCAGAAGGCCGAGTACCTCGACACCCTGACCGGGAAGCCCGACTGGAACCCGTCCGACCTCGCCATCCAGCTCACCCGCCGCGCCCGCGGACTGCCACTGTGGTTCTCCCTCGCGACCCACGGCACCGAGCAGTACCGCGCCACCATCGAGTACGGCATCGACCTCGCCCGTGCAATCGCCGACGAGATCGAGGCGCGCGAGGGGCTGTCGCTCGTGCGCGAGCCGCAGCTGTCGGTCGTGGTGTTCCGCCGCGAGGGCTGGACGCTCGCGGACTACGAGGCGTGGTCGGACCGCCTCCTCGAGGAGCAGCACGCGTTCGTCGTGCCGAGCTCCCACGCCGGCGAGCCTGTGCTGCGCTTCGCGATCATCTCGCCGCTCACCACGTTCGAGCTCCTCACCGGCATCCTCGACACCCTCGCCTGACGGCGCGAGGACGGGGGCCGGGAGGGGGTTCAGGATGCTGTCACCTACGACGCACGTAGACTGAAGGCATCCGTTCTCGCTTCTGAGAACCCGCTCCTCCGCAGGATCACCGTGACCTCAGCCGATTCCCGCACGTTCGCCGTGCGCCATGTGCAGCTCGCGCGCGCCGCGTTCGCTGCCCTCGCGGCGCTCATGATCACGTTCTCGCCGGATCATTCGGCAGCTGTGGGCAGCGCGGTCTTCAGCGGCTTCGCGATCGCCACCGGACTGGTGCTGCTGCTCGCGATCTGGCTGGTGTATCCCGCCCGCCGCCGCTGGCCTGCGGCCGCCCTCGGCGGCATCTCTGTCGCCGCCGGCATGGCGGGCGGTCTCTATCCGCTCCGCACCGTGACCGGCTACTTCGTCATCGTCATCGTGTGGGCGCTGCTCAGCGGCATCATCGAGCTCATCGCCGGGTGGCGCGGGCTCCGCGGTGATCGCGAGAGGCGCGAGATCGCGCCCGGTGTCGCCGACGCCCGGCCGGCCGCCCTCGTCGGCCCCCGCTCCGAGAGCCGCGACGCCGTCGTCGTCGGCGCCATCACGATCCTGCTCGGCGTCGCCCTGCTGTTCGTGCAGCCCGCGTATGCGCTCAACTACACGATCGAAGAGGCGCACGCGACCTTCACCCTCACCGGCATCACGATCGGCGTCGGGCTGTTCGGCGGCTACGCGGCGATCGTCGCGGTCTACCTCGGCATCGCCGGCTTCTCGCCGCGCCCGGCCGAGCCGGACACCGCCGAGAGCGTCACGGCGGAGGCACCCGCATCCGCCGACACCACCCCGCAGAAGGACTCCGCGTGAGCCACGACAGCCCCACCCGCCGCGACCTGATGAAGCCCCTGCAGCTGCTCGGGCTGGCGTTCGGCGCCGCTCTGTTCGCGGGCGTCGTGACGCTCGTGTCGATGGGCTTCTTCCAGCAGCGCACCGCCGACGAGGCGCAGCGCGCCGTGGTCACCGCCCTCGTCATCGCGGGCATCAGCTTCATCGCGGTGCTGCTCATCGTCTCGCTCCTGCTGCTGGCGGTCGACCCCGCCCAGGTGACGAAGCAGATCGACCGGCCCGTGCTGTTCGACGACGAGTCCGAGAAGCCGGAGCCGGGCGAGGACCCAGGTGCCGCGGCATCCGGAGACCCGAAAGCCTGACGCACGCTCCGCGACCGGAGCTTCTGCCTCGGTCGTTGAGCGAGCGAGGAACGCGGCCGTTGAGCGAGCTTGCGAGTCGAAACGCAGAGACGAAACGCTCGCACCCGACGCAGAACGTCGGCTAGAGGCGTCTCGTCTCGGTCGCTGGGGCTCCCTCGCTCAACGACCGGGACCTTGGGTTCTCGGTCGTTGAGCGACCGACGGGGGATGGACCGCGTCAGAGCTCGTCGACCAGCTTCGAGGCGAGCCCGTCGTACGTCGCGGGGGTGAGCGCCAGCAGGCGCTCCTTCGCCTCGTCGCCGATGTCGAGCCCGCGCACGAACTCCGAGAGCTCGGGCCCGCCGACGCGGCGGCCGCGGGTGAGGTCCTTGAGGAGTGCGTACGGGTCGGTGATCTGCGACCGGCCGGCCGCGATCTCGGCGCGTACGACCGTCTGGATCGCCTCGGCCAGCACCTCCCAGTTGGCGTCGAGGTCGGCCCGCAGCGCGTCCTCGGCCAGCGAGATCTCACCGAGACCCCGCTGCAGGTTGTCGAGCGCGAGCAGCGCGTGCCCGAACGCGACGCCGATGTTGCGCTGCGTCGTCGAGTCGGTCAGGTCGCGCTGCAGGCGGCTCGTGACCAGCGTCTGCGAGAGCGTCGCCAGCAGTCCGCCCGCGATCTCGAGGTTCGCCTCGGCGTTCTCGAACCGGATCGGGTTGATCTTGTGCGGCATCGTCGACGAGCCGGTAGCGCCGGCGACGGGGATCTGCGTGAAGTAGCCGATCGAGATGTAGGTCCAGATGTCGGTCGCCAGATTGTGCAGGATGCCGCCGGCGTGCCGGACGCGGTCGTACAGCTCGACCTGCCAGTCGTGCGACTCGATCTGCGTGGTCAGGATGTTGAAGTCGAGGCCGAGGCCCTCGATGAACCCGCGCGAGAGCTCCGGCCAGTCGACCTCAGGGGCGGCTGCGAGGTGCGCCGACCACGTCCCGGTCGCACCCGAGAACTTCGCGAGGTACTCGCCGCCCTCGATCTGGTCGGCGACGCGCGAGAGGCGCCACGCGAAGACCGCGAGCTCCTTGCCCATCGTCGAGGGCGTCGCCGGCTGGCCGTGCGTGCGCGACAGCATCGCGGCGTCGCGGTGGTCCGCAGCGAGCTGGGTGAGCGTGGCGATGACGGCGCGCAGCTTCGGCAGCCACACGCGCCGAACGGCGCGCTGCACGGTGAGCGCATACGAGGTCGAGTTGATGTCCTCGCTGGTGCAGGCGAAGTGCGTGAGCTCGGCGACGGCGTCGAGACCGAGGGTCGACAGCCGGTCGCGCACGAGGTACTCGACGGCCTTGACGTCGTGGCGGGTCACCGCCTCCTTCTCGGCGAGCCAGTCGATCTCGGCCTGCCCGAACTCGAGGTACAGCGCGCGCAGGCGCGCCTTGTCGTCGTCCTGCAGCGGCGAGGTGCCGAACAGCGAGCGGTCGGTGAGGGCGATGAGCCACTCCACCTCGACCTCGACGCGGGCGCGGTTCAGCCCGGCCTCGGACAGGTACTCGCCCAGTTCGCCGACGGCGGGGCGGTAGCGCCCGTCGAGGGGGCTGAGGGGCTGCGGGGGAAGTGAGGTCACGGTGGCTCCCGTCGGTCTCGGCGAAGACGACCGTCGATCCGGCGTCATGGCACCGGAGGTCATGGCGCAGGGCGGATGGCGGGTTCGAGTTGCCGGAAGAGCGCCCGGCTCGCACTCTCGATCATACCGAGCACCTCGTCGAACATTCCGGGCCCGGCATAGTACGGGTCGGGCACGTCCAGCGTGAGAGCGGTTGGATCGAACGAGAGCAGCAGCGCGATCTTGTCGGCGTCGCCCTCGGTGCGCGCCCATCCGTGCAGGATCCGCTCGTGGCTGCGGTCCAGCGCCACCACGAGGTCGCTGTGTGCGAAGTCGGCGTGCGTGAACTGCCGCGCGCGGTGATGGGCGCCGTCGTAGCCGGCACGCTCGAGCGCCGCGATCGTGCGCAGGTCGGCCTGCTCGCCGACGTGCCAGTCGCCGGTTCCGGCACTCGTCGAGGCGACTCGGGCGCCCAGGCCCGAGGAATCCGCGAACTCCCGGAACACGACCTCGGCCATCGGTGAGCGGCAGATGTTGCCGGTGCATACGAACACAACGCGGAAGGGCGCCACGTCGGTCGCGGTCATGGGTTCCATTCTGGACCGAGGCGACACCGAACGTTAAGGATCTCTCCTCCCGAGGGCTTCCATCGGAGGATGCCGCTCCCCTAGCTTGTGACCAGCGGGGAGGCGACCGGCCTGCCCGCGGTCCCCTGCGCGGTCCACCGGCCGCCGTCCTCACGTGGAGGTCCCGTGTCCCCATCACCCCGCAGATTCGCCGCCGCCGTCGCGGCCCTCACGCTCGCCGCGGCGGGCGTGGTTGCCTTCGCCGCACCCGCGGCCGCGGCATCCGGAGATCTGCTCATCAGCGAGTACGTCGAGGGATCGTCGAACAACAAGGCGATCGAGATCTACAACCCGTCGACCGCGAGCGTGAATCTCGCGACGACCGGATACGCGCTTCAGCAGTATTCGAACGGCAGCGCTTCGGCCGGACTGACGATCCCGCTCACCGGGTCCGTCGCAGCGGATGACGTCTACGTGCTCGCCCACGGTGCGGCCAATGCCGCCCTTCTGGCGGTCGCCGATCAGGTGACGGGCACGACCACGGGGCTCTTCAACGGCGACGACGCGGTTGCCGTCGTGAAGAACGGCGTCATCGTCGACGTCATCGGGCAGATCGGGTTCGACCCCGGCACCGAGTGGGGCACCGGCCTGAACTCCACGGCCGACAACACCCTCCGTCGCGCCGCGGAGACGTGCATCGGCGACACGAACGGCGCCGACGCCTTCGACCCGGCGGTCGGCTGGACAGGATTCGCAACGGACACGTTCGACGGGTTCGGTGCGCACGACGCGGACTGCGCTCTCGAACCGCCGACCGACCCCGACCCGGGCCCGGTCGCGGACTGCGCCGCCACCCCGGTGACGATCGGATCCGTCCAGGGCTCCGGTGCGGCGTCGCCGATCCAGGGGCAGAACGTGCTGATCAAGGGTGTTGTGGTCGGCGACTTCCAGTCGACCGGCGGCTACGACGGCTACTACGTGCAGGACGGCGGCGACGGCGACACGGCCACCTCCGACGGCATCTTCGTCTACGCCCCGGGCGGCACCGCCGTCAACGTCGGCGAGAGCGTCAGCGTCGCGGGTGCGGTCAAGGAGCAGTTCGGGCTCACCGAGATCGTCGCGGCCGACGTGGAGGTCTGCCCCGGCGGTGCGACCATCCCCGAGCCGACGCCGCTGCAGCTGCCGGCCACCGTCGAGCAGCGCGAAGCGCTCGAGGGCATGTACGTGACGCTCCCGCAGAAGCTCGCGATCGGCGAGACGTTCGAGTACGGGCGCTTCGGCACGATCACGCTGACCAACGGCCGGCTCGACACCCCCACGGCAGTCGTGGAGCCCGGTGCGGCAGCCGTCGCGCTGGCGGCCGCCAACCTCGACAACAGCATCACGCTCGACGACGGCCGCAGCACCCAGAACCCCGACCCGGCGATCCACCCCGACGGCGGGACGTTCACGCTCGAGCACTCGTTCCGCAGCGGCGACCTCGTGCAGAACGCCACCGGTGTGCTGGACTACCGCTTCGACGTGTGGGGCGTGCAGCCGACCGAGGGCGCCGACTTCACCGTCGGCAACCCGCGGCCGGAGTTGCCGGACGTGGGCGGCGACCTGAAGATCTCGAGCTTCAACGTGCTGAACTACTTCACCTCGATCGACCCGACCCCGACGATGTCGGGTGACGACGACTACTACCGCGGCGCCGACACGGCCGAGGAGTTCCAGCGCCAGCAGGACAAGATCGTCTCGGCGCTCGCCGAGATCGACGCGGACGTCTTCGGGCTCCTCGAGATCGAGAACAACGGCACGGCGGTGCAGGCGCTCGCCGACGCGCTCAACGCGCGCGTGGGTGAGGGCACCTACGTGCCCGTCACGACAGGCGTCATCGGCACGGATGCCATCGCGACGGCGATCATCTACAAGCCGGCGTCGGTCGCCCCGGTGGGCGCGCACCTGCTCATGACGAGTGCGATCGACCCCGCCTGGTCGGACGAGCGCAACCGCCCGGGGCTCACCCAGCGGTTCGCATCGACCGAGACGGGCGAGGAGTTCGTGGTGTCGGTGAACCACCTCAAGTCGAAGGGCTCGGCCTGCGCCGAGAGCCCCGACCTCGGCGACGGACAGGGCAACTGCAGCGCGCTGCGTACGGCGGCCGCCACGGCGCTCACGACCTGGCTCAACACCACGGTGGCGACGGACGGCCGGGCGATCGTGATCGGCGACCTGAACTCGTACGACCACGAGGACGCGATCGACGCGTTCGTCGCGGGCGGCTTCACCGACCTGGAGAAGCAGTTCAACGGCGAGCACGCGTACTCGTACGTGTTCGACGGGCAGCTGGGCTACCTCGACTACGCCCTCGCACAGCCGGCGCTGCTCGCGGATGTGTCGGGCGCCTCGGCGTGGCACATCAACGCCGACGAGCCGAGCCTCATCGACTACGACATGTCGTTCAAGCTTCCGGCGCAGGACGCCCTCTGGGCGCCCGACCCGTACCGCTCGAGCGACCATGACCCGGTGATCGTGGGGCTGAACCTCACGCCCCCGGACACGACGGATCCCACCATCGAGGTGACGGCCGAACCGTCGGCCGTGTTCCCGCCGAACAACAAGATGCGCACGGTCGAGTTCACGATCGACGCCGCCGACGACAGCGGCGACGTCACGGTCGAGTTCACGGACGCGACCGCGACCGGCTCGTCGACGGCGCACTGGGAGCAGATCGACGACGACACCTTCCGCGTCAAGGCCGTGAAGCGCGCGGTCTACCGCTTCACCTGGACGGCGACGGATGCCGCGGGCAACAGCGCGACCGACACGGTCGAGGTGGTCGTGGGCAAGTAGGGCTCTCGAGCTCTCCACACCCGGGAGGGGCGTCGTTCGAATGCGGAGCGGCGCCCCTCCTCCACATGCGGCCGAGGGGCGCCGTTCTCCACGGACCGTCGCCGCCTCGGCGGCGCCCCGATCCTCGAGGAGCACGATCGACGGGTGACTCTCGTTCACCCGGTCGCCGATGCGGCGTCTCATCAGCTCGCCGAGGTCGTGCGCGAACTCGCACGACTCCTCGACCGGATCGCGGATGCCGCGCTCGTCGCGCGCGGACTCGCCGACGCCGTCGACTGGCAGGCGAAGGCGGCCACGGCGTTCCACGACCGGGCCACCGCATGGGCGGGCGACGTGTCGGGGCTCACCTGCCTGACCGAGACCGTGCGATACGACGTCGCACGCGCCCGCGAGCGCGCGGCGTTCGCGGAGTCGCTTTCCGCCGTGTTGTCCGGGGCGGGACGATGAGCGACCCGTCCCCCGGGAACGACGTCTTCACACCCGCCGTTCCCCGTCAGGACGGGGCGACGGAAGGCGGCCTCCTGGCGCCCGACCTCGTCCGCGATCCCGGACGCCTCGGTCCGAGCGAAGGACTCATCAGCCTGCTCGCCGACAACTGGCCGCGCGCCGACGACGGCCTGCAGATCCGCAGCGGCGGCGCCGTGGCCGTGGACACGGCCACCCTGTCTGCGGCCGCCGTGCGCTTCGATGCCGCTCGCGAGGAGCTCGCCGCCATCGCCGGCCGCGTGCGCGCGCTGCAGGACGTGCTGCGGATGCTGCCGGCGCACACGGACGACGCCCGGGCGGCGGCATCCGCTCTCGCCGCGCAGCTGCAGGCGGTGCACGAAGAGTCCGAGGAGATCGCCCGCGCGCTGCGCGAGGCGGCGTGCGCCTACGAGATGGTGGAGATCCAGGCCGAGCACCGGGCCGCCGTCCTCGCCGGCGAGGGCGCCCGCGCGGACCGCCTCGACGCGCGGATGACTGCGCTGGTAGAGCAGCATCCCGACGCCTGGCGGATGGCGCTCGACGCGGAGTTCGGGTACGCCCTCTCGTGGCCATCCGAGCTCGTGCGGCAGGCGACCCACTGGGGGGTCGGGCTGGGCAGCGAGATCAACGACCCGGGCGGCGTCGTGGCGGGCGCAGGCGCCGGCCTGCTCACCCTGGGCGGCGCTGTGGCCGTCGGCCTGGCGGGCACCGGGAGGCTCCCTCGAGAGGCGAGGCTCACAGGCACGGCCGGGCCGGTGACGCTGATCCCGGTGACGCCGGCAGCACCCGGCAGTGCGGTGGGGGCGGCCGGGGTCGGAACCGCGGGCACCGCGCGTGCCGCCGGTGCCGGGGGTGCCGCCTTGCCCGGGTCGCCGAGCTCGCCTACCTCGGTCGCGCCGCAGAGCCTGGCGGCGGCGACGGCGCGGATCCCGGGTTCGGGAGACTCGCGGGTGCGGGTCGAGCGGTACACGATGCCGGACGGCTCGCGGCAGTACGCCGTGTACATCGCCGGGATGCAGTCGGGCGCGATGGGCGGCGACGACGCATGGGACAACGCGTCGAACGTGGAGCTCTTCGCCGGAAGGATGTCGGATTCGTACGCCGTGACCGAGGCGGCGCTCGCCGCGGCCGGGGCGCAGCCGGGCGAGGCGATCCACGTGTTCGGCTTCTCACAGGGCGCGATGATCGGTTCGCACCTGGCGCTCGAGGGCCCTTACGACACCCAGACGCTCGTGTCGCTGGGCTCGCCCGTCGACGCCGACGTCGGACCGGGGACGCTGAGCGTATCGGTGCGACACTCCGACGATCCCGTCGTAGGGCTCGCCGGTGGTGGCCATGCCCAGCCCGTCGGCGCGTCCGGCAGCTTCATCGTCGAGCGGGTCTCCGACCCCGACGTCGCCGTCGACGAGGTGGGGCTGCCCGCGCACCGGCTGACCGCGTATGCCGAGACGGCGGCGCTCGTCGACGGGTCGTCCGATCCTCGGGTCGACGGCCTGCGACACGTGTTCGACGACCTCGCGCGCGCGGACGCCGTCGATGTCACCGAGTACGCCGCGAGGCGTGATGCGGGCTGAGTCAGTCCTTGCGCGGTCGCAGGATGATGCCGAAGATCCAGTTGATCAGGGTGATGATGACCGCCGCGACGACGCCCCACCAGAAGTCCTCGACCCGCAGGCCCCAGTTCCACCAGTGCGTGAGCCAGGCCGTGAGCCACAGCAGGAAGGCGTTGATGAGGAGGCCGATCAGCCCCAGCGTGAGGATGTAGAGCGGGAACGCCAGCACCTTGATGACGGTGCCGATGATCGTGTTCACGAGCGCGAAGATCACCGCGACGATGAGCAGCGTCAGCACCAGCTGAAGCGTCTCTCCCGGCGGGAACGGCACGACGAAGACCTGGAGCGCAGGGATCAGGGTGACGACCCAGATCGCGAACGCGTTGATGACGACGCGGATGAGGAAGCCCATGGTCCGCCCAGTCTTCCATGACGCGCGCCCGCGTCCAACGGCGGACCTAAGGTGTCGCCGCTCCACGCAGGGTGAGCGCGACCGCCGGCAGGTCGATCTTGCTCTGCGCCACGTCGAGTACGAAGTCGAAAGCGTCGTCGAGAGGCATGTCGATCACCGCGCCGTTGAGCTCGAGGAAGGTCAAGGTCGCGACCCAGGAGAACCGTTTGTTGCCGTCGAAGAAGGGGTGGTTCTGCGCGAGCGAGGACATGAGAGCAGCCGCCTTGGCAAAGAGGTCGGAGTATGCCTCCACACCGAACATCGCGCTCTCCGGCCGTGCGAGCGCGGACGACAGCAGTCCGAGATCCCTGACGTGAAGCCCCATGTCCGCCGCAATGGCGGCAGCCTCAGGAAGGCGGAGGTACTCGGTCACGCATCCTCGAGGCGGGTGAGGAGATCGGCGTAGCGTTCCCGTACGCCCATCGCCACCCGCGTCGCACGCTCGACCGCGCTCTCGGCGCTGACGAGCTGGGACGTCGCCTCGATGATGAGCGCGTGCTTCGACGTGTGGCGGGCGCGGGCGAGGTCTTCGAGCTGCGCGTCCAGCTCTGCGGGCAGTCGAACCGTCATTGCCATACCGGAATGGTATCTCGGTACCGAAGCGGTATCAAGCTCACACCAGGTGTCGGGATGTCTTACCGCTCGTAGACTCGGGACCGTGACCGACGCTCCCGAGATCCCCGTCCGCGTGCGCCCCGAGGTCGCCGCGCTGCCGCCGTACAAGCAGGGCCGGCAGGCCGGCGCCGAGGCGTTCAAGCTGTCGAGCAACGAGAACCCGTTCGACCCGCTGCCGGGCGTGCTCGAGCGCGTGCAGGCGGCGACAGCGCTCAACAGATACCCGGACGCCAGCGCCGCGCGGCTGCGCGAACGCCTCGCCGAGCGCTTCGCCGTCGGTGCCGACGCGATCCACATCGGCGCCGGCAGTGTCTCGATCCTCGCCCAGCTCGTGCTGGCGACATCCGGCCCGGGCGACGAGGTCATCTACGCGTGGCGCTCGTTCGAGGCCTACCCCTGGCTCGCGGTCGTCGCCGGTGCCACGGCCGTGCAGGTGCCGCTCGCCGCGGGCGCCCGCCACGACCTCGACGCGATGGCGGCCGCGATCACCGACCGCACGCGCGCCATCATCGTGTGCAGCCCCAACAACCCGACCGGCCCCATCGTCACGCAGGCCGAGTTCGACGGGTTCGTCGCCCGCGTGCCCGCCGACGTGCTCGTGATCCTCGACGAGGCGTACTCCGAGTTCGTCACCGACACCGACGCCGTCGACGGTGCCCGGGTGCTCGCGACCGGCAGCCACCCCAACGTCGTGGTGCTCCGCACCTTCTCCAAGGCGTACGGCCTCGCCGCGCTCCGGGTCGGCTATGCCGTCGGCCACCCGCGCGTCCTCGACGCGGCCCGCAGCACCGCGATCCCGCTGTCCGTCACCGCCCACGCCGAGGAGGCGGCGCTCGCGAGCCTCGACGCCGAGGGCGAGCTGCTCGAGCGCGTCCGCGTCATCGCCGAGCGTCGTGACGGGCTCGCGGACGGCCTCCGCCGGGCCGGCTGGAACGTCCCGGAGGCGCAGGGCAACTTCGTGTGGCTGCCGGCCGGTGACGAGACCGCGACCTTCGCCGCCGCCTTCGAGGAAGCAGGCCTGATCGTCCGTCCGTTCGCCGGCGACGGCATCCGGATCTCCGTCGGCGAAGAGGAATCTGTCGAGAAGGTCCTAGGGATTGCAGCATCCGTTGTAAAGAACCTCCCGGAAGGGCACGCAGGAGTGCGGGCTAGCGTAGAACGGTGACCCCGCCTGAAGACTTGGTGACGACTGGCGCCACGGCACCTTCGGAAACCACCGTGCCCGAAGACCCCGCTCTCATCCGCTTCCTGGAAGCGGACGGCACCTTCGCCCCGACCCCCGCCGCCGAGCGCTATCGCGCCGCCGTCGACGCGCTGAGCGACGCCGACCTCGAGACGTTCTACCGCGACATGGCCGTCATCCGCGCGTTCGACGTGCAGGCGACGAACCTCCAGCGCCAGGGCCAACTGGCCCTCTGGCCGCCGAGCTACGGCCAGGAGGCCGCGCAGGTGGGTTCCGCCCGGGCGGCGCGTCCGCAGGACCACATCTTCCCGTCCTACCGCGAGCACGTCGTGACGAAGATCCGCGGCGTCGACCCGATCGACATCATCCGCGTGATGCGCGGACTGACGCACGGCGGGTGGGACCCGACCGACCCGAAGAACGGCAACACCCACATCTACACGCTCGTCCTCGGCTCGCAGACGCTGCATGCGACCGGGTTCGGCATGGGGCTGGTCTTCGACGGCCGGTGCGGCACCGGCGACCCCGACCGCGACGAGGCCGTCATCGTCTACTACGGCGACGGCGCGTCGAGCCAGGGCGACGTGCACGAGGCGATGGTGTTCGCCGCGAGCTATCAGACCCCCGAGGTCTTCTTCCTGCAGAACAACCAGTGGGCCATCTCGGTGCCCGTCTCGACGCAGTCGCGCTCGCCGCTGTACAAGCGCGGCGAGGGGTACGGGATGCCGAGCGCGCTGATCGACGGCAATGACGTCCTCGCGAGCTGGGCCGTCACACGGGCGGCGCTCGACGAGGCGCGCGCGGGCGGCGGGCCGCAGGCGATCGAGGCCATGACCTACCGGCTCGGCGCGCACACGACGAGCGACGACCCCACGAAGTACCGGCCGTCGAGCGAGGAGGAGGCGTGGCGTCGCCGCGATCCGCTCGCACGCATGAAGGCCTTCCTGCTCACCCGGGGCGCGTCGGAGTCGTTCTTCGCCGACGTGGATGCCGAGGCGGACGCTCTCGCCGACGACATCCGCACCCGCACCAACGCGCTGGGCGGACTCGAGGCCGACGATATCTTCGCCCACGTGTACTCCGAGCCCCATCCGCTCATGGACGAACAGCGGCAGTGGCTCGCCGGATACGAGGCATCCTTCGAGGGAGGCGCATCGTGACCGACACCCGGCCGCCCCGCGAACGAGGCACGAGCGAGACGAAACGCGCCGAGCCCGCCGTGAACCCCGTGCCCGAGGCATCCTTCGAGGGAGGCGCATCGTGACCAACACCCGGTCGTTGAGCGAGCGAGGCACGAGCGAGACGAAACGCGCCGAGCCGGCCGTGAACCCCGTGCCCGAGGCGCCCGCGGTGCAGACGATGCCGCTCAGCCGGGCCATCAACGCCGGTCTGCGTGCGTCTCTCGCCGGCAGCGACCGCGTGCTGCTCATGGGCGAGGACATCGGCAAGCTCGGCGGCGTCTTCCGCATCACCGAGGGGCTGCAGGCCGAGTTCGGAGAGCGCCGCGTGATCGACAGCCCGCTCGCCGAGTCCGGACTCGTCGGCACTGCGATCGGGCTGGCGCTCGCCGGATTCCGCCCGGTCGTCGAGATCCAGTTCGACGGGTTCGTCTTCCCCGCGTTCGACCAGATCACCTCGCAGCTGGCCAAGATGACGAACCGCCTCGAGGGCGCGGTGCAGATGCCCGTCGTGATCCGCATCCCGTACGGCGGGCACATCGGCGCGATCGAGCACCATCAGGAGAGCCCCGAGGCGTACTTCACGCACACCCCAGGCCTGCGGGTCGTGAGCCCGTCGACGCCGAACGACGGGTACTGGATGATCCAGGACGCGATCGCCTCGGCCGACCCCGTGATCTTCCTCGAGCCGAAGAGCAAGTACTGGCAGAAGGGCGAGGTCGACACCTCCGCCCGCGCCCTGCCGCTGCACGCGTCGCGCATCGTCCGCCGCGGCACCGACGTCACCCTCGTCGGCCACGGCGCCATGGTCACGACGATGCTGCAGGCCGCCGTGCTGGCCGAGGCCGAGGGCACCAGCATCGAGGTCGTCGACCTGCGCTCACTGTCGCCCGTGGACTACGGCCCGATCCTCGAGTCCGTGCGCCGCACCGGTCGCATGGTCTACGCGCAGGAGGCCCCGGGCTTCACGTCGCTCGGCTCTGAGGTCGCGGCGACCGTGATGGAGCGTGCGTTCTACGCGCTCGAGGCTCCGGTGCTGCGCGTGTCGGGCTTCGACGCCCCGTTCCCCCCGGCCAAGCTCGAAGGCGTCTTCCTGCCCGACGCCGACCGCATCCTCGAGGCCGTCGACCGGTCCCTCGCCTACTGAGAGGGAGCCGGTCGTTGAGCGAGCGAGGGACGAGCGAGACGAAACGTCTGCGCCCGGCGTATCGGTTCGGTTCGGCGCGTTTCGTCTCGGTCGCTGGCGCTCCCTCGCTCAACGACCGAGGAATCTTCTCCCGGTCGTTGAGCGAGCGAGGAACGAGCGAGACGAAACGTCTGCGCCCGGCGCATCGGTCCGATTCGGCGCGTTTCGTCTCGGTCGCTGGCGCTCCCTCGCTCAACGACCGAGGAATCTTCTCCCCGTCGTTGAGCGAGCGAGGAAGGAGCGAGACGAAACGTCTGCGCCCGGCGTATCGGTTCGGTTCGGCGCGTTTCGTCTCGGTCGCTGGCGCTCCCTCGCTCAACGACCGAGGAATCTTCAGCCGGTCGTTGAGCCAGCGAGGAACGAGCGAGACGAAACGCCTGCGCGCGGCCGGAACGTCACGCCCGTTTCGTCTCGCAAGCTCGCTCAACGACCGGGTCTTTCGAAAGGACACTCCATGAGCACCCAGACGTTCGTTCTCCCCGATGTCGGCGAAGGCCTCACCGAAGCCGAGATCGTGCAGTGGCGCGTCGGCCCGGGAGACACCGTCGCGGTCAACGACGTGCTCGTCGAGATCGAGACGGCGAAGTCGCTGGTCGAGCTGCCCTCGCCGTTCGCCGGCACCGTCGGCGAGCTGCTGGCCGTCGAGGGCGCGACGGTGAACGTCGGCTCGGCGATCATCACGATCGCCTCGACGACGGATGCCGCCGCCCCGGCCACCGTCGGACAGTCCGAGCACGGGCAGCCCGCCGAGCCCGCCGAGGGCGAAGGAGCGGTGCTCGTCGGGTACGGCACCGGCGGTCAGGTGCAGTCCCGGCGGCGCAAGGCCGCCGTTCCCGCAGCGGAACGGGTCGCGGCATCCGTCGGCATCATCGCCAAGCCGCCGATCCGCAAGCTCGCGCGCGACCTCGGGGTGGAGCTGTCGGCCGTGGCGCCGAGCGGCCCCGCCGGCGAGGTGACCCGCGAGGACGTCGTGCGGCACGCGTCGCAGGCCAGCGTGTTCCGCAACATCGAGACGCCCGAGTGGGGCGACGTGCGCGAGGAGACCATCCCGGTCGCCGCGCCGGCGCCCGCGGAGCGGCCGACGCCCGGCCCCGCCGAGGTCGCGCCATCGACGCCCGCTCCCGACGCCGCCGGTCGCGAGGAGACCATCGCCGTCCGGGGTGTGCGCAAGGCCACCTCGTCGGCGATGGTGCAGTCGGCGTACTCGGCCCCGCACGTCTCGGTGTGGACCGACGTCGACGCCACCCGCACGATGGAGCTCGTCAAGCGGCTCAAGACGTCGCCGGACTTCGCCGACACGAAGGTCTCGCCGCTCTTGATCATGGCGCGCGCCGTGATCTGGGCGGCGCGGCGCACCCCGATGGTGAACGCCGCGTGGGTGGATGCCGAAGGCGGCGCCGAGATCCGGGTGCGGCGGTACGTCAACCTCGGGATCGCCGCGGCGACGCCGCGCGGCCTCCTCGTGCCGAACATCAAGGATGCACAGGACCTGTCGATGCGCGAGCTGGCCCGGGCGCTCGAGAAGCTCACCCTCACGGCGCGGGAGGGCAAGACGACTCCAGCTGACCAGCACGGGGGAACGATCACGATCACGAATATCGGCGTGTTCGGCATGGACGCCGGGACTCCGATCATCAACCCGGGCGAGGCGGGCATCGTGGCACTGGGCACGATCCGGCAGAAGCCCTGGGTCGTCGACGGCGAGGTCCGGCCGCGCTGGGTGACCACCGTCGCCGGCTCGTTCGATCACCGCGTGGTCGACGGAGACGGGATGTCGCGCTTCATCGCCGACGTGGCGTCGATCCTCGAGGAGCCGGCGCTGCTCCTGGACTGACCCCCTTCGGCGGAACCCGCCTCAGCCGTCGATGCGCCGAGGCGTCTCTGCGGCGGGGGCCCGGTGCGCGGCGCGCAGCAGGGACGCCGGCGCGAGGGAGCGCGGGCGACCGAGGATCAGCAGCAGCGCGATCGCGAACAGCCCGCCCATCGTGCCCGCCATGATGTCGGCCATCGTGTCGTCGAGCCCGCCCTGGGCGACGGTGCCGATGAGCCGGTCGCTCGCGAACTCGCAGATCTCCCACGCGGCGGCGAAAGCCATCGCGGTCAGCTGGATGACGGCCAGAGCGAACCACGCGGGGAACGGGGCGTTCACCCGCTCCTCCATGCGCCGCACCCACAGCATCCCGAGCCACGCGAGCATGACGCCGGAGTCGAAGTGGATGAGGGTGTCCCAGTCGGCGATCGCGACGTAGACGTTCAGCGCGCTGCCCGCGTACGGGCCCAGCGTGATGAAGATCAGGTAGTGCAGCTGAAACGCGCGGGGCAGCGTCGTGCGGAAGACGAGCTCGGCGGCGGCAGGCGCCCACATCGACAGGACGAGCAGCACCGTGAGCAGCATCTGTGCCGGCAGGCCGGCCGCAGACAGCACCAGGGCGACGACGAGGGCTCCCGCCTGGAACGGGAGGGCGAGCAGCAGCGAGCGGCGGACGACCTGCGGGAGCACGGGACCGACGCTATCAGCGGGTCCGGTCGCGTGAACGGGTGAGGTTTGAGAACGATTCTCATTAGCGTTAGAGTCGCTGACATGACCTCGTTGCGACGCTCCCTGCCTGTGCTCGGCCTGACGGCGGCATCCGCCCTCGTCCTCGCGGGATGCGCGGGCACCGCGGCGGGCGGCGACGACGACGCCGAGGGCCGGCTCTCGGTCGTCGCATCGACCAACGTCTACGGGCAGATCGCCGCCGAGGTCGGCGGCGACCTGGTCGACGTCACCTCGATCGTGACCAACGAGTCGCAGGACCCGCACTCGTTCGAGCCCAGCGCCCGCGACCAGCTCACGGTCTCGAAGGCCGACCTCGTCATCGAGAACGGCGGCGGCTACGACGCCTTCGTCGATGCGCTCATCGAGTCCAGCGGCACGGACGCGCCGGTCGTCACCGCCGTCGAGTACTCGCACGACTGGCCCGACAACCCCGGTCACGCCGACCCGCCCGCCGCGGACGAGACCGGCAGCGACGAGACGGATGCCGCGACCGACGACACCGCGACCGACGACGCCGCGACGGAAGCCGCCGACGATCACGCGACCGAGGACGCCGAGGCGCACACCGACGAGGCCGACGACCACGGTCACGATCACGTCGAGGGCTTCAACGAGCACGTCTGGTACGACCCGCACACCATCGCGCACGTCGCCTCCGCGATCGCCGACGAGCTGGGTCAGCTGAGCCCCGACGACGCCGACACCTTCATCGCGAACGCGGAGGCCTTCGGCGCCGAGGTCGAGGCGCTCGAGGCCTCGCTCGGCGACATCGGCGCCGCGCACGGCGGCGAGAAGGTCTTCGTCACCGAGCCGGTGCCGGTGTACCTCACCGACGCCGCCGGACTCGAGAATTCGACGCCCGAGGCGTTCAGCGAGGCCGTCGAAGAGGGGCAGGATGTCGCGCCCGCGACCCTCCTCGAATCCCTGGCGCTCGTGCGCGACGGCGGAGTGAGCGTCGTGATCACGAACACGCAGACGGGCGGGGCGGAGACGCAGGAGATCGTCGGCGAGGCCGACGGCCTCGGCATCCCGGTGATCGCGTTTTCGGAAACGCTCCCCGAGGGGGAGACTTACATCTCGTGGATGCAGGCGAACATCGAGGCGCTGAACACGGCGCTGCAGGCGTGACACCGGCGTCGGCCCACCCCGATCGGCGGGTGGTGCTGAGCATCCGGGATGCCGCGCTGAAGCGCGGGGACCGCGAGCTCTGGGCCGGCCTCGACCTGGACGTGCGCGCCGGTGAGCTGATCGCCGTGCTCGGACCCAGCGGGTCGGGCAAGACGACGCTGCTGCGGGCGATCCTCGGCCTCGAGCCGCTGTCCCGCGGCGAGATCACCGTCGAGGGCGCGCCGGTCGAGGGTCACGGCAGCCGCCGCATCGGCTACATCCCGCAGGCCAGGCCGCTGCCGCGCGACACGTCGCTGCGCGGCCGCGACCTCGTGGCCCTCGGTGTCGACGGCCACCGCTTCGGGCTGCCGATCCCGCGCCGCGGCGATCGCGCCCGCATCGACGCTCTCATCGACGCCGTCGGGGCGCGCGAGTTCGCCGACCGGCCGGTCGGACAGCTCTCGGGCGGCGAGCAGCAGCGCCTGCGCGCCGGCCAGGCGCTCGCCGACGACCCGCCGCTGCTGCTGTGCGACGAGCCGCTCACGAGCCTCGACCTCGCGAACCAGCAGGCCGTCATCGGTCTCATCGACCGGCATCGTCGGGACAAGGATGCCGCGGTCGTGCTCGTGACGCACGACATCAACCCGCTCCTGGGCAAGGTCGACCGCATCCTGTACATCGCGAACGGCCGCTTCACGCTGGGGACGCCGCAGGAGGTGCTGCGCTCCGACGTGCTCACCGCGCTCTACGGCGCGCACGTCTTCGTGCTGCGCGCCGGCGACCGGCTGGTGGTGGTCGGCGCCCCCGACGCCGAGGCCTCGCACCACCACCACGAGGGCGAGGGGGCTGCGTGAACTGGAACGACATCGCGGATGCGATGTTCGGCGGCCTGCCGTACTACGGCGAGATCCTCGCCCTGGTGGCGAACTCCGTGTGGGCGGGCGCCGTGCTGGGGCTCGTCGGCGGGCTGATCGGCGTGTTCGTCATCCAGCGCGACATGGCGTTCGCCGTCCACGGCATCAGCGAGCTGTCGTTCGCCGGCGCTGCGGCCGCGCTTCTCATCGGCTGGGACGTCGTGACGGGCTCGATCATCGGGTCCCTCATCGCGGCTGCGATCATCGGCGTGCTGGGTGCGAAGGCCCGCGACCGCAACTCGATCATCGGCGTGCTGATGCCGTTCGGTCTGGGTCTCGGCATCCTGTTCCTCTCGCTCTACGACGGGCGAAGCGCCAACCGGTTCAGCCTGCTCACGGGCCAGATCGTGTCGGTGCAGACCGGGCAGCTCGGCTGGCTGATCGGCATCGGCGCCGTCGTGCTGGTGGGAGTGCTGCTCATCTGGCGTCCGCTGAGGTTCGACTCGCTCGATCCGCAGTCGGCGGCGGCGCGCGGTGTGCCGACCACGGCGGTCTCGCTCGCCTTCATGCTGCTGCTCGGGCTCATCGTGGCCGTCGCCGTGCACATCATCGGCGCACTTCTGGTGATGGCCCTGCTGGTCACCCCCGCCGCGGCGGCCGTGCGGATCGCATCGGGCCCGCTGTCGGTGCCCCTGCTGTCGGCGCTGTTCGGCTTCGTGTCGGCGGTGGGCGGCATCCTGCTCGCGATCATGGGGACGCTCCCGGTGAGCCCGTACATCACCACCATCTCGTTCGCGATCTACGTGGTGTGCCGGGTGATCGGCGCTCGCCGCGACCGCGTCACGAGGGTCGCCACGTGATCGCCACGACCGGCCCGGCCGTTCCGCTGTCACGATCTGTGGCCGCGGCCCATAGATTGCGACAGGTGAGCGAGCGGACCCCACGGCGAAGGATCGCGGGAGGCGCCCGGCCGACGTCCAGGACCCGTCGGTAGACTCGCCGCCATGGTCCAGCGCAACACCTGGCAGCGCGAACGCGTGCGCGAAGCGCTCTCGGACGCCCGTGGCTTCGTGAGCGCGCAGTCGCTGCACGCCACGCTCCGCGACGAGAACACCGGCATCGGGCTGGCGACCGTGTACCGCACCCTCGCCGGGCTCGCCGCCCAGGGCGACGCCGACTCGCTGCAGAGCCCCGAGGGCGAGGCGCTCTACCGCGCGTGCACGAGCACCGGCCACCACCACCATCTGATCTGCCGCTCCTGCGGGCTGACCGTCGAGATCGAGGCGACCGACGTCGAGCAGTGGGCAAAGCGCACGGCCGAGAGCCATGGATTCCGCGACGCCGAGCACGTCGTCGACATCTTCGGACTCTGCGCGAGCTGCGCGGCGGCCCGGGACGCCGAGCGTGACGCGAACTGACCCCGCGCTTCGACGAGCTCAGGGATCGGCCGCGCGGGGATCGGCAGCCGAGCTCGGTGACGGGCGCCGCCACCGCTCCCCGGGTTCAGCCCCCGGGCCGTCGTCACAGGCACGCGCGGCGCTGTGGCTGGGCGTGGGGCTCGCCCTCGTCGCAGGCCTCTTCCTCGTCGACTGGCTCGCGCCCGCGCTGTTCCCGGCATCCCTCCCGACCCGTGCGCAGGACGGGCTCACCCTCGCCATCAGTGTGCTCATCGAGTCGCTGCCCTTCGTGGCGCTGGGCGTGGTGCTGTCGATCGTCGTGCAGGTGTGGGTTCCCCCGGGGGTCATCGAGCGATGGATGCCGCGCCGCGCGTGGGCGCGCCGCGCGGTGCTGTCGCTGCTGGGCATGATCGTGCCGGTGTGCGAATGCGGCAACGTGCCGTTCGCGCGCGGCCTGCTCATGCGCGGGTTCTCGGTGCCCGAGACGCTGACGTTCCTGATCGCGGCGCCGATCGTGAATCCCATCGTGATCCTGACGACGCACCAGGCGTTCGGGTTCAGCGACGGCATCCTCGTCGCGCGCATCCTCGGCGGATACGCGATCGCGAACCTGATCGGATGGCTGTACTCGCGGCATCCGTCTCCCGACGCCCTCCTCACCGACCGCTTCCGCGACACGTGCGAGCTCGTGATCCACGAGCCCGGCGGCAAGTGGCGGCGCACGCTCGCGCAGTTCGTGGTCGAGTTGCGCGCGGTCATGCCGGCGCTCATCATCGGCTCGGCGCTCGCCGGGGCGGTGCAGGTGCTCATCCCGCGCGACGCGCTGCTCGCGATCGGCTCGAACCCGGCGCTCTCGATCGTCGCGATGATGGCCCTCGCGATGGTGGTCTCGATCTGCTCGAACGTCGACGCGTTCTTCGCGCTGTCGTTCGCCTCGACGTTCACCCCCGGGTCGATCGTCGCGTTCCTGCTGGTCGGGCCGCTCGTCGACGTCAAGATGCTGGCCCTCATGCGCACGACGTTCACGTGGCGCACCCTCGGCGGCATCGTCGTCGTGGTGGTGCTGTCGGCGTTCGCGATCGGGACGGCGGTGAACCTCCTTGCGTAACGCCGGATTCGTCGGCACGCGGTGGCTCGGGGTCGGGCTGGCCGCAGCCCTCGCCGTGGTCACCATCTCGCTCGCGGTCACCGATCGGCTCGCGCTGTACATCAACCCGGACTCGACCTGGTTCGCCGTCTCGATGGCCGTGCTCGTGCTCGTCGGCGCCGTGGCGTCGTTCGCGCTGCCACTGGGTGCCGAGGCCGACCACGGCCACGACCACGGCGACGGTTCTGCGGAGGCTCGAGACGTTTCGACTCGCTTCGCTCGCTCAACGACCGGGGTCGAAGGTGGGGCCGAGCACGTTTCGTCTCATTTCGCTCGCTCAACGACCGGGGTCGAAGGCGGGGCCGGGGGCGTTTCCTCACGCTCCGCGCGCTCGACCGGAAGTCCGGTCGTTGAGCGAGCGAGGAACGAGCGAGACGAAACGCTCGAGCCGGCGCACGACCACGACCCAGGGGCCGAGGCCGGGGGCGTTTCCTCACGCTCCGCGCGCTCGACCGGAAGTCCGGTCGTTGAGCGAGCGAGGAACGAGCGAGACGAAACGCCCGAGCCGACGCCCGACCCCGGCGAGGCGCACCACGACACTGCGCACGACCAACACGCGCACCGCAGCCATCCGCTCGGTGTCGCGGCCACCGTGCTGGGCGGCGTCGCCGCCTCGGGGGTGGTCGTGCTGACGCTGGTGCTGCCGCCCGCGTCGCTGTCGGCCGAGCTCGCGATGTCGCGCGACGTGGGGGCAACGCCGTTGTTCGGCGGGGCCGACACCGTGCAGCTCGCCTCCACCGGCGACACCGCCTCGTTCGGGGTCGGCGACTGGGCGACCGTGTTCGCGACCGCGACCAATCCGGACGCCTTCGACGGCGACACGGTCGAGCTCACCGGATTCGTCACTCCGGGCGACGACGGCGCCTTCGACCTGACGCGCCTGATCATCACGCACTGCGTCATCGACGCGCAGCCCGCGAGCCTGCCGATCGTGGGCGCCGCGCCGTCGCCCGACACCGGGCAGTGGGTGACCATCACCGGCACGGTCCGCTCCTCGTCGGACGGGCGTCTCGTGGTCGACGCGGCCGACGTCGCGGAGATCGCCGAGCCCGAGGACCCGTATGAGTACTGACGCCTCCCCGCGTCGCACGCGCTCCCGGCGTCGTCGAGGCCGCGCCTTCGTCGTGACGTTCGGCGTCGTCGTCGGCCTGCTCGCGGTGCTCGGCCTGGCCGGTGCCGCGGCCAGCGTCGCGCAGGGGCCGCGGGTCACCGATGCGTACGTGGATCCCGCGGCCGCGGCCGCGGCATCCGGGTCCCGTCTCATCGTCACGACCACCCAGTCGCTCGCCGAGATAGACCCGTCGCAGGTGACGATCACGCCGGCGACGCCGTTCGCCGTCGACACGTCGGGCCGGAGCGTCGGGGTGCGATTCACCCTGCCGCTCTGGGACGACACGGAGTACACCGTCACCATCGACGGCATCGCCTCGCTCGGGGGCGGACCGACCGCGACGATCGCCGAGAGCTTCCGCACGCCGCCGGCCGAGGTGTTCCTGCTGCAGCGCGGCACGAACGACGGCGACCTGATCTATCGCACCGACCTGACCGGCCAGAACGCCGTGCCGGTGTTCCGGCATCCGCACATCGAGGACTTCCGCGCCACCGGCGCGCATCTCGTGGTGTCGGTGCGCACCGACGACGACGAGGCCGGGCTCATCGTGACCGACCTCGACGGCGAGCACGCGCGCGAACTGCCCCTGCCGGTGGAAGACGGCGGGGACGGCTACGTGTCGAACCTGCAGAGTGCCGACCGTGGTGAGCGCATCGGCTACACCTTCTCGGACGCCCATCTCGACGCCGATTCCGGCCGCGAGAGCCGCCTGTTCACCGCCTCGCTCGGAGACCCCGACGCGGACCCCGTGGCGATCGAGGTCGAGGGCGCCGATCCCCGCGTGGCGGAATGGCGCTTCGTGCCCGACACCGACAGCATCCTGCTGCTGTCGTTCGACGGCTCGCTGCTGCTGACCGGATCGGATGCCGCCGCCGGCGCCCCGACCGCATTGGGCGCGGCGATCGCCATCGACGGCATCGCGCGCGGGTCGAGTGAAGCCGTCGTCGACCGGGTCGACCAATCCGCGGTCATCGACCTCACCGACGCGAGCGAGCAGCCGCTGGTGACCCCCGACGCCGACCTCGGCGGCACGAGCTCGGTGACGCCGCTCCCCGACGGGTCGACCATCAGGACGGCGGCGGTGCTCGACGGCGACGCGATGCCGACCGGGCGCACGTCCGTCGCCCGCGTGGCTGCGGACGGTGCGACGACCATGCTCACCGAGATCGGCGAGACGGATGCCGTGATCCAGGTGTGCGTGTCGCCCAGCGCGCGCTACGTCGCGCTCCTGGTGGCGCCGGATGCCGTCTCGAATGCCTACGACACCTACCAGCTGCCGCTCCCCACGCGACCCGAGACGCGGATCCTCCAGGTCGCCGACGGCGAGCCCGTCGTCGCCCTCAACGGCGCGGCGATCTCGTGGTGCCAGGTGCCGCCCCGCTGACAGCGTCGTGCGACCGCCCGGCCGCGGCATCCGCTCTGAGCTGAACCCCGCTGACTGCGTTCACTTGCGCTGAATGTACGGCGAATGTGCGTCAGCGCGTACATTCAGCGCAAGTGAACCGATTCAGGGGACGCGTCGCGTGCGGGCGTCAGGACGGGGTTCCCTGGGGATCGCCACCGGCGGCGGGCGCCGCAGCCTTCGGTGCGGCGGGCACGGGGATCCTCGACGGCAGGCCGGTCGACAGCAGGAGCCCGAGCACCGTCAGCGCGAAGACGAAGAACAGCGACTGGCGGAGCGACTCGACCTGCGTGTCGGCGTAGAGGCGGGCGACCTCGGCCGCGGCGTCCGGGTCGGCACCGGCATCCGTCAAGAGATCCTCGGCCTGCTGCTCGGAGATGATGGGCGCGCCCTTCGATGCGCTCGCCACGACCTGTTCGCGCACGTCGTCGGGAAGCGTCGTGCTCTGCTGCACCGCAGCCGTGAACCCCGAGGTGAGCAGCAGGATGAACACGGACCCGACGATCGCCGTGCCGAACGACGAGCCGAGGTTCTGGAACGTGCCCTGCAGGCCGCCGACCTCTGAGGTGTCGGACTGCTCCACCGCCGACATGTTGACGTTGCCCAGCTGAGAGGCGAGCAGGCCGAAGCCGGCGCCGACCACGAACATGCCCGTGGCGAACAGCCAGTCCGCGAGCTCCGGCTGCACCGCGACGAACACCAGCAGCACCCCGAAGCCGAGGGTGAGCTGTCCGATGCGGCCGAGGTTCCGGGCCGAACGAACCGTCGAAAGCCGCGAGCCGAGTACCGAGAAGAGGATGAGCCCGAGCGACAGCGGCAGGATCTTCAACCCCGTCTGCAGGGCGTCGAAGCCGAGGATCGTCTGCAGGTACACCGGGATGACGAAGAAGAGCGCGGCGATCGCGAAGTACTGCGCCATGAACATCGTGAGGCCGCTGCGCAGCGCCGGGTTGCGCAGCAGGCTGACCTTGAGGAGCGGCACCCGGCCGGTGCGCTCGAGCTGCTGCTGGCGTTTCACGAACAGCCACAGCACGACGATCGACAGCAGGATCATGTAGGCGACGGGCGAGATGCCGAGCGGGGCGAACGGCTCGCCGTTGATCACGGGAGGGTCCAGCGGCTCGAACCAGCCCCACGTCTTGCTCTGCAGGATGCCGTACACGAGGAGCGCGAGGCCCAGGGCCGACAGCACGACGCTCAGCAGGTCGATGCGCAGCGTGCGGTCGCCGGGCACGTCCTTGATGCGCCCCGACACGATCAGCACGAGCGTCATCACGATCGCCTCCGCGACGAAGACGTAGCGCCACGACGAGTACGTGGTCACGAGTCCGCCGATGAGGGGTCCTGCCGCCGCGGCGCCGCCGGTGACGGCACCGAGCACGGCGAACGCGACGACCCGCGCGCGGCCCTCGTAGTTGATCGCCGCGAGGGCGGCGATGGCGGGGATCACGAGCACCGCGCCGAGACCCTCGACGAGCGACCACCCGATCATGAGGACGGTGAGGTTGGGGCTCAGTGCCGTCGTCAGCGAGCCGATGCCGTAGATGACGGAGCCGATCCGGAACGCAAGGCTGCGCCCCCAGCGGTCGCCGAGCTTGCCGCCGGTGAGCATGAACGCCGCCATCGTGAGCGCGTAGAACGTGATGGCCGCCTGCATGCCCGAGATGTCGGTGCCGAGGTCGGCGGCGACGGTCGAGATCGAGACGTTCATCACCGTGCTGTCGAGCACCATGATGAACTGCGAGACGCTCAACAGAATGAGTGCGAACCAGTTCCCCATGCGCGAACAGTATCGCTCGCAGCAACTCCCCCGGCACCGCCGGCGCCCCGACGCGCGGACGTAGACTCGGCGGCATGGTGCGGGAGCTCTGGAAAGCGGCGACCCGCGCCGCCCTGCAGGGCCTTCCCGCCGACGTCGCGCCGAGCCTGCTCGGTGCCCGGCTCACGACCGTGGTCGAGGGCGAGACCGTGGTGCTGCGGCTCACCGAGGTCGAGGCGTACCACGGCCGCGGCACCGGCACGGTGCCCGACCCCGGATCGCACGCACGCATGGGGCGGACGCCGCGCAACGCCACGATGTGGGGCGAACCCGGGCACCTGTACGTCTACCTCAGCCACGGCATCCACTCCTGCGTCAACGTGGTGTGCGGACCCGAGGGCGTCGCCGGCGGAGTGCTGCTGCGCGCGGGTCAGGTGATGGAGGGGACGGATGCCGCCGCCCGTCGTCGTCCGGCGGTCCGCACGCCGCGCGATCTCGCGCGCGGACCCGGCCGGCTGGGCGATGCCGTGGGGCTGCGGCATCCCGTGCACGACGGCATCGACGCGATCACCGGAGCGCCCCACCACGGCGCGGTCGCCCGTCTCGAGCTGCTCGCGGAGCCGCTGGCGGAGGTGGCTTCGGGCCCGCGCGTGGGCGTGGCCGGTGTCGCCGGCACCGCCGAGTTCCCGTGGCGGTACTGGATCCCGGGCGACCCGACCGTGTCGCCGTTCCGGTGGGGGCGCGGCGCCCGCGAGGTCAGCGAAGCGATGTGACGGCCGTGATGGCCGCCCGCAGCTGCTGCACGCGACGCTCGTAGCGCGCCGCGATGAAGATCAGCACGGCGCCTCCGATCCCGAGCCACAGCCACCACGGCACTGCGACGTACGACGTCGAGATCCACGGCCACAGCTGGGCGATCCCGTGCACGAGCACCACGGCCGACCCCAGCACGAGCGGCGCCTGCAGCGCGAAGACCGCGCCGACGACCACCAGGCCGACGGCCACGACGCCGAGCGCGACGATGCGCCACAGCTCGGCCTCGCCGAAGAAGTCGTAGAGCAGCGACGGCAGCAGCAGCAGTGCGAGCCAGGGACCGAGCGCGGGCCAGGTGCGCGACTCCGGCCGGCGCCGCAGCGTGCGAGCACCGTAGGCGATGCCGCCGAGCGCCGCCGGCACCGTCACGAGCTCCACCGGGTCGACCCCGAAGGCGAAGAACGCCAGCAGGCCGAAGACGGCGGCGGTCAGGGCCGCGATGACGGCGGGCGCAGCGCCCAGGCGGCCCCGCCACACGGCTCCGACGTACGCCGCCGCTGTCAGGATCGTCATGGTGGTCGCCGTCCGCACCTCGTCCAGGCCGGTGCCGGTCGCGAGCAGGGTCAGCTCGGCCGCTCCCACGAGCACCGCGGCGACGGCGAGGCCGGTGCCGACGGTGATGTCCACACGTCGCGAGGTCGTGGCGCGCATCGCGGCCATCGCGACCGCCACCGCGATCCCGGCCGCCGCGACCACCCACAGGTCCGCTTCGAACCCGGGGTCCCCGGCGACGGCGAAGAACCGGACGCCGCAGCCGACGGCCGCCACGACCAGCCCGCCGACGGCGAGCACGGCGCCCAGGGCCGCCCACCGCCGGAGCCCGAGGACCGAGGCCCCCGCCACGGCGGCCGCGCCCGCGATCGCCACGGTCACCGCGACCGCCGCCGGATCGTCGCCGGTGCGCAGCAGGGTGGTCGCGGCGAGCAGGACGACGCCGGCGGCGGCGAGCCCGGCCGCAAGACGCGCCTCGGCGAAGGTCACGGCGGTGGCGGTGAGGCTCACCGCGACGGCGACGGCGCCCACGGCAGCCGTGGCCGCCGCCGCGTCGCCGAACTCGAACCACGGATCGACGAGCACGCGCACGCCCATCGCGAGCGCCGCGCCGGCGAGGATCAGCGCCGACGGCACCCGCACGCGCCACGCGTTGGGGATCGGGGTCAGCGAGAGCGCGACCGCGGCGATCAGCGCGATGCCGATGAGCAGCCAGACGCGCGCCGGCTCCGCCGCCACGAGGAGGCTCGGCACGGTGGCGATCACCAGCGCCGCGCACCACACGTACTGCTCGCCCGCCGGCCAGGTCGACCCGGCGCGGCGGCGGCGCCGTACCGCCAGCAGGGCTCCGAGCCCGCAGGCCGCGGCGACCGGCAGCGTGGCGAACTCGATCTCTCGGGTGCCGCCGGCGAGCACCGACACCGCGGCGAGCGCGATGGCGCCCGCCAGCGC
>NZ_JBJDRL010000050.1:0-29168 GCF_044987475.1 Microbacterium sp. ZW CA_36 | reverse complement strand
GCAAGCTCGCTCAACGACCACGTTCCTCGCTCGCTCAACGACCGGGGATCAGGAACCGCGTTTCGTCTCTGCGTTTCGACTCGCAAGCTCGCTCAACGACCACGTTCCTCGCTCGCTCAACGACCGGAGGCGTGTGCGCCGGGTGCGTGCGTTTCGTCTCGCTCGTTCCTCGCTCGCTCAACGACCGGTGCCGCGTCAGGGGCGCACGGCGGCCCAGGACGACAGGGCCGGCTCGGACGGCCCCAGGATGCTGACCGCGGTCACGGTGTACTCCTGGGAGTCGTCGTCGCGGTCGCCGGCGAGCCGGCATGTCGTCGCACGTGTCTCGCACACCACCTCGCCCGACGCGTCGCGGACGATGTAGCCGTCGAGCGGCAGATCGGATGCAACGGTCGTCCAGGTGACGCGAACCCCCCGGCCGGCGACGACCGCCGTCACATCGGCGGGCGCCTCGGGACTCGACAGGCGATGGGTGCCGGCGGAGACGTGCGCGACGCGGGTCGCGCCGTCGCGGGTGAGCTGGATCGTGACCTCGCCGTCCGCCGTGACACTCAGCTCGGCGGGTGCCGCCGGGTCGAGGCCCGCGCGGTCCAGCTCCACGCGCAGCTTCGCCACGTTCTCGGTCGAGAGATCGAGGGCGTTGCGCGGATCCTGCTCACCGGTAGGCGCCCAGGCCTGGTCGCGCACCTGAACGTTGCGGCCGTCGATGACCTGCATCTGATCCGTCAGCACCGCCTCGGTCGAGGTCGTGGCCAGGGCGTGCGACGTCGCCTCGACGCGGCTCCATCGGGCGGATGCGTCGCGAACGGCGAGGCCCGTCAGCCAGTACGCGCGGTCGACCGTGATCCCGAGGTCCGGCCGGGCGTCCCCCGGCTCCCAGCGGAACGACACCTGCGCGGGGGAGTGGACGCGTTCCGGATGCTGCTCCACGTACTCCGCGGCATCGCTCCAGCCGAGCCACTCCCCGAGCTGGCCATGGTCAGCGTTCTCGTAGTAGTTCGCCCGGTAGCGGACGTCCGCGGCGTCGGCCGCGGCATCCCAGCGGCGCGTGTTGTTCAGTGCGACGTCGCGGGATCCGGAGTCCATGAAGGTCACGAGGTTGCGGAGGTTCTCCATCCGGCTCTCGTCGCCCGCCTGGTCGCGCCTGCCCTGCGTGTCGTAGTAGCCCGCGCCCGAGACGATGACGGTCGCCGCGAACAGGTCGGGATGGTTGGTGGCGATGCGGGTCGCGCCCACGGCGCCCATGGACCATCCGCCGATGACCGTGCGATCCGGGTCCAGGGTGTAGGTCCGCGAGAGATCGCCCCAGACCTCCCAGACGTCCAACTCGCCCTCGTTGATGTACCAGGTGGTGTTTCCGCGACCGAGCGGGGTCACGCAGATCGAGCCGCGCTCCTCGCACATGGGCCCGTAGACGTCTTCCTGGGTCGTGCTCCCGAAGCCGTTGTGGTTGCGATCGCCCGAGTGCAGCAGCAGGGTGAGCGGCGCGGGCTCGTCGGCGGTGTATCCGGTCGGCACGTACACCGTGTACGGCTGGACCCGGCCGAAGAAGGAGGGCCCTCGCAGCGCCGGACCGTAGGTCAGGCGCGCCTGCGGGTCGAGCCCCTGTCCGAGGTCGAGCGACGACACGTACCAGCGCGTCGAGTATCCGGTGGGAGCGGGTTCCGCCGTCGAGGCGCGCTGGGCGATGCGGCCCCAATCCAGCTCGGCGGCGAAGTCGCTGATGTCGCCGGCCCTCAGCGCAGCGGACTGGGCGCCGTTGTTCCAGCGCGTCGAGGAGTCGGTCCACCCACCCGTGAGGAACGCCTCGTCATCGCGGTCCCGGAAGGCCGCGTTGTACACGCGCGAGCCGTCGGCCGCCTGCGGCGCGGGCGCGAAGCCGTCGCCCGATGCATTCGCGACGCCCGCCGCGAGCCGCACCGTCCACGTGTCGTCGGCGGGCATCACCGTGCGGGGCACGGCGACGACGAACGATCGAGCAGTCTCGTCCACCGTCACGGTCGCACCCGACGCCGTCAGATCGGTGCGGGCTCCCGTCGCCGCGTCGACGAGCCACGCACCGCGCGACGACACGATCATGGCTGCTTCGACGCCTGCCGATGCGACTCCGGCGTCGGCGGGCCACGAGGCGGTCCCCGTCGCCGGGTCGGCGTCGGTGTCGAATGCCCACGTCGCCACCGGGACGGCGGGGTCGATGAGCGTGTTCCAGTCGACGCGCCAATAGGTGTGCGTCGCGTCGCCCGCGATCGCGGCTCGGAACACGTCCGCGCCGTTGGCTCCCGCGTCCGGCGATGCGTAGGTGAAGTCGCCGCGACCCATGTCGTCGTACAGCCAGTCCGTCCACAGGAACGCGCCGGCGTCGTAGCGTCCCGCTCCCGACGTGCGCGGGAACTGCTCCGAGAACGCCCAGCCTTCTGCGCGGGGGAGCGTGGGCTCCGGCGCGGTGGCGGCGGCGGGGATGCCGGGCGGAAGCCCGGCTGCCCGATCGGCGGAGTCGGCCGCGCTCGGCTGGACGGTCGCCGCCGTCGCAGGAACGGGACACAGCGCCAGCGCGACGGCCGCGGTGACGGCGCCGATCAGCCAGGTCGGTGCGAGTCGCGGGCGCCGTGCCTTCGGCGGAGCTCCTGCCCCCGGGTGAAGAGAGAGGTGGGCCATGGATTCTTCCCCTTCGAAGAAATATCATACAGATTGATATTCGGCACGCTAGCCCGACGCTCCCGCAAGCGTCAATCAGGCTTGTCGAGATTGATAGTTGAAATCTTCAATCATCAACTTTTATGATGTTATCCACGGTGATCGACTGACACCGACCCGATCTGCACAACGATGTGGAGTCCTCATGCGCACCACCAAGAGCGTTATCGCCCTCGCCCCGCTTCTCGTCCTCGGCCTGGTCGCCGGCTGCTCGTCGGCGGCTCCGGAGGCCGAGCTTGCAGAGACCGAAGCCGCGACCGAAGCGCCGCTGTACGACCAGCTGCCCGACGCGATCAAGGAGGCAGGCGTCATCAAGATCGCCGGCGACACGCACCCGCCGTACCGCACGATCGAAGAGGGTGGCGAGATCACCGGCATCGACCCCGACCTGCAGGTCGCACTCTCGGAGCAGCTCGGCGTGCCCTTCGAGATCATCACCGCCTCCGGACTCGACGCGATGCTCACCGGCATGCTGTCGGGCCGTTTCGAGGCATTCAACGGACCGGTCCGCACCACGCCCGAGCGTGAGGCGGAGTTCGATGCCGTGGTATGGATGACCACGCGCACGTCGTACGTGTACCTCGCCGAGCGCGCGGACGAGCTGAGCGATCCGGAGGCCCTGTGCGGCGCGCGGGTCGCGGGCGTCACCGGATCGGTCACCGAGAGCCAGCTCGCCCGATACAACGAATGGTGCGCCGAGGAGGGGCTGGACCCCGCGGAGTTCGTCGGACTCGAAGACACCAATGCGACGTTCCTCGCGGTCAACTCCGACCGGGCCGACTACGCCGGCACGACGCAGTCCGCCGCGATCGACCTGCAGGCCTCCGACCCCGACACATACGAGTTCATCATCCAGTCCGACGAGCAGGGCGCGGGCGTCGACCAGCTCGCGATGTTCATGCCCAAGGGCAACGGGCTGGCAGAGCCCATGCTCGCCGCGTTCGAGGCGATCTTCGAGAACGGCGAGTACGAGCGGATCATGACCGAGTGGGGCATCGAGGACGCCGCTGTCGAGGCACCCACCCTCAACCCGATGACCAGCGAGTGACGATGACAGACCTCACCACGCAGCCGGTGCGCAACCCCTCGGCCGACAGATCGATCGACGCCGCGCGCGCACGACGCCGGATCCATCCGTGGCGGGTGGTGGTCGGCATCCTGCTGGCCCTCCTCACGGTGCAGATCGCGGTCTTCCTCGTCACGAACGAGCGGTTCGACTGGCCGGTCGTCGCGGAGTACCTCTTCAACCCGAGCGTGCTCATGGGGCTCGGCATGTCGATCATGCTCACGATCGTCGGCATGGTGTTCGGCTCGCTCCTGGGTACCGCCCTGGCGGCCGGGCAGCTCGCCGAGTTCGCGCCGCTGCGGTGGGCGTGCATCGTGTTCGTCGGGGTGTTCCGCGGGGTTCCGCCGCTGGTTCAGCTGATCTTCTGGTACAACCTCGCCTACCTTCTGCCGCGCCTCGCGGTCGGGGTCCCGTTCGGTCCGGAGCTCTTCAGCTGGCCGACGAACGACCTCATCACGCCGCTCACCGCCGCGATCATCGGCCTTTCGCTTCACGAGGCCGCGTACATGGCCGAGATCATCCGCGCCGGCATCCTGTCGGTCGACTCCGGCCAGCGCGATGCGGCGGCCGCCATGGGCTTCAGCCGCTGGCACTCGTTCACGCGCGTCGTGCTTCCGCAGGCGATGCGCGTCATCATCCCGCCCACGGGCTCGCAGGTGATCGCGCTCATGAAGGGAACGTCGCTCGTGAGCGTGATCGCGATGGGGGACCTGCTGCACTCGGTGCAGGTCATCTACAACCGCACGTACGAAGTGGTGCCCATGCTGATCGTCGCTGTCATCTGGTATCTCGTGGTCGTCACCGCCCTGACGCTCGTGCAGCGCAGGGTGGAGCGGCACTTCAGCAGGGGCATGTCGCGAGCCGCCGTCGCCCGCCGCGTCGTCGAGCGGACGGAGGCGGTGGCATGACCGGCGGGAACACGAGCGTGACGCCGGTGCTGCAGGTCGTCGGTGTACGCAAGGAGTACGGCGACAACGTCGCCCTCGACGGCGTCGACTTCGAGGTGCACGCGCAGGAGGTCGTCGCGGTGCTCGGACCCTCGGGGTCGGGCAAGTCCACCCTCGTGCGCTGCATCGACCAGCTCGAGTCGATCGAGGGCGGCGCGATGTATCTCGACGGCGAGCTGCTCGGCTACGAACGCCATCGTGACGGCATCCGTCCCCTCACCGACGCCGACGTGAAGCGGCAGCAGCGTCGCATGGGCATGGTGTTCCAGCAGTTCAACCTGTTCCCGCACTGGACGGTGCTGCGCAACATCACCGAGGCGCCGATCAAGGTGCACGGTGTGCCTCCCGCCGAGGCGAAGGCCCGCGCGATGGAGCTGCTCACCCGGGTCGGGCTGGCCGACAAGGCGCAGGCGCACCCGCGTCAGCTGTCGGGCGGGCAGCAGCAGCGCGTGGCGATCGCGCGCGCGGTGGCCACGAACCCGCGCATCCTGCTCTTCGACGAGCCGACGAGCTCGCTCGACCCGGAGCTGGTCGACGAGGTGCTGCAGGTGATGAAGGATCTCGCCGAGTCGGGGATGACGATGATCGTCGTCACGCACGAGCTCGACTTCGCCCGTCACGTCGCCGACCGGTGCGTGTTCATGGCGGACGGGCAGGTGATCGAAGACCGCCCGTCGACGGAGTTCTTCGATGCCCCGCGGTCGACGCGACTGCGGACGTTCCTGACGCGCACGGCGGCGACGCCGGCGCGCGAGGTGGGCGCGTGATCACGATCCGTGCCGTCGGCGACCTGGTGCTCGAGCGCGAGGACGCCCGCCCGCTCCTCGCTCCCGCCCGCGACCTGCTGCGGGAGAGCGACCTGCTCATCGGGCAGCTCGAGATCCCGCATCTCGATGCCGACGTCGACGGGGCTGTGGTGCAGACGACGGACGTCCCGGCACTGCCCGGGCCGCCGTCGGCCCTGGACGCCCTCGCCGACGCCGGGTTCGGCATCCTGACCCTCGCCGGCAACCATGTCTACGACTTCGGTCCGGAGGGCATCCGCGGCACCGTGCGCCACTGCGC
Organism: Microbacterium sp. ZW CA_36; assembly: GCF_044987475.1. Taxonomy (NCBI): domain Bacteria; kingdom Bacillati; phylum Actinomycetota; class Actinomycetes; order Micrococcales; family Microbacteriaceae; genus Microbacterium; species Microbacterium sp. ZW CA_36. The sequence goes on along the minus strand of NZ_JBJDRL010000050.1, from coordinate 23,396 downwards.
CGAGCGGGGGCTCCGCACGGTGGGAGTCGGCGACACCCTCGACGAGGCGTTCACGCCGGCGATCACCGACATGGACGGCACCCGCATCGCGGTGCTGAGCGTCAACTGCGTCGGTCCCCGCGAAACGTGGGCCTCGAGCCTGAAGCCGGGCGCCGCCTACGTCGAGGTGATCACGCATTACGAGGTGCGGGGCGCGAACCCGGGCGGACCGCCCCGCGTGCGGACCTATGCGGAGTCCACGAGTCTGGGCCGCCTGCGCGAAGCCGTCGAGGTCGCGGCCGCGCACGCCGACGTCGTCGTCGTCGCGCTGCACAAGGGGCTCGTCCACGTTCCGGTCGACATCGCCGACTACGAGATCGAGATCTCCCATGCGGTGGTGGATGCCGGTGCCCACGCGGTGATCGGACACCATGCGCACATCGCGAAGGGCGTCGAGATCCACCGTGGCCGGGCGATCTTCCACGGGCTCGGCAACTTCGCCGCCCTGACGCGCGCCCTGTCGGTGTCGGCGGAGGGGTCGCCCGAGCGCGTCGCGTGGGCGAGGCAGCGCCGGCGCCTGTTCGGTTTCGAGCCGGATGCCGCGATGCCCGACTATCCGTTCCACCCCGAGAGCCGGCACACCGCGATCGCCGAACTGGTCGTCGAGGACGGCGAGGTGAGCGCCGCGCTCCTGCCGTGCTGGATCGACGATGAGGCGCGCCCCGTGCCCGTCGGGCGCTCCGACCGCGGCGAGCAGGTCGCCGAGTACCTGCGCACCATCACGGCAGACGCCGGTTTCACCACTGAGCTCGCGTGGGACGGCGATCGACTCGTCGTCCGCGCGGGGGAGAGCACACGATGAGCCATCCTGACGCCCCGCTTGCGGGCAAGACCGTGATCGACCTGACCACCGCGCTCGCGGGTCCCTATGCGACGCTGCTGCTGGCGAGCCTCGGCGCACGCGTCATCAAGGTCGAGAACCCCGAGCGCGGCGGGGACTCGTCACGGAACAACTCGCCGTACGTGACCGCCGACGGGCTGCAGCTGCGGCGCACCGGTCCCGATGACATGTCGGTGTCGATGATGGCGCGCGGTCGGGGCAAGGAGAGCATCACGCTCAACCTCAAGCACGCCGCCAGCCGGGAGGTGTTCTTCGACCTCGTCCGCCATGCCGACATCGTCGTCGAGAACTACAGTGCCGGCGTGACGCGGCGCCTCGGCATCGACTTCGCCGCCGTGCAGCAGATCAACCCGCGCATCGTCTACACCTCGATCAGCGGCTTCGGCGCGCAGGGCGTGCCGGGCGAGGGCAAGGCGATGGACACGATCATCCAGGCGCTGAGCGGCGTCATGATGACCGCCGGCGAGCCCGGCGACGCGCCGGTGCGGTTCGGCCTGCCGATCGGCGACCTGGTCGCGCCGCTGTTCGCGGTGATCGGAACCCTCGCCGCCGTGATGGATGCCGAGCGCACCGGCGAGGGTCAGCACGTCGACGTCTCGATGCTCGGCAGCCTCACGTCGCTCGTCGCGTGCGAGCCGTTCGATGCCCTGGAGTCGGTCGGCTTCCCGCTACGGACGGGCGCGGTCGTGCCCCGCCTCGCGCCGTTCGGCACGTTCCAGTCGGTCGACGGCTGGTTCGCGATCTGCGCGCCCACCGACGCGTTCGCCGAGGGGACCCTCGCCGCGATCGGGCAGCCCGAACTGGTCGACGACCCGCGGTTCTCGTCGCGGGACGCGCGCGTCGACAACGCCGACGAACTGCATGCCCTCGTGAGCGAGTGGGCCCGCAGCCGCTCGTCGGCGGAGGTGCTGTCGGCGTTCGAGCACAACGGCGTCCCCGCGGCTCCGGTGCGCGACACCGCGACCGCCGTGCGCGACGACATCGTCACCGGCCGCGGAGAGGTCGTTCCGCTCGTGCACCCGCAGTTCGGTCACTTCGAGGGCCTCTACGGCACCGGGCTTCCGATGGTGTTCTCGCGCAGCCGCGCCGACCTCTCCAAGCCCGCACCCGGTCTGGGCCAGCACACCGACGACGTGCTCGGGGAGCTCCTCGGCTACGACGCCGAGCGTGTGGCGCAGCTGCGGCAGGACGGGGTGCTGTGACGGCGAGCGCACCCGTGATCGGCGTCGTGGGCAACGATGTGCCGCGTCAGCTGCTCCTCGCGCTCGGCGCGCGTCCTCATCGGCTGACCGGTTCGTGGGCCGGGGCCATCGACCCCGACGCCCAGCAGCTTCTCGGCGCGACGGATGCCGCTGCGGCGCGCCTGCTCACGGAGCTGCGCAGCGGTTCGCATCAGCTCGATGGGTTGATCGTGTGCAACGACTCCCAGGCCCACCTGCGCCTCTTCTACGTGCTGCGCGCGACCGGTGCAGAACTGCCGGTGCACCTGCTCGACATGCCACGAGCAGCCTCGGAGCCCGCGCGCCGGTTCGCCCGCTTCCAGCTCGAGGCGGTCGCCGCGTTCTGCGCCACCGTGACGGGATGCGCGCTGGACGCGGCATCCCTCGCCGCCGCGGCCGACGCCGAAGCAGCCCTCGGTGACGCGGTGCGACGGCTGCGCGCCCGGCGCCGGGCCCACCCCCCGCTGTGCGCGGGCGCTGATGCGCTCGACGCGATGCAGGATGCTGCACGCCTGGCGCCCGCGGACGCGGTGACGCGCCTCGACGCCGCGGGGGCGCAGGCGGCGCCGGTGCCGTCGGGTGCGATCAGGGTGCACGTGACCGGCTCGTCCCACCCCGACGCGGTGGTCTACCGCGAGCTGGAGCGCGACGGCCGTTGCGTGATCGTCAGCGAGGACCACGACACCGGGGATGCCGCGTGGCTGGGCGTCGCGGTGCGGGGCGAGACCACGGAACACGTGCTCGAAGGACTGATCGACGCCCACTTCGCGCGAGTCACCACCTCGGCCACCACGTCCGGCGCGGTGCGCGCCGCGTTCACTCGCGACATCGCACGCGCGGCGGGCGCGCACGCGGTGGCCGCGATCATCCGCGAGCTCGACGAGGCCCCTCTCTGGGACCTCGCCGACCAGCGCGCCGCGCTCGAGGGCATTGCGTTTGTCAGCGTTCGCGTGGCACCCGGCGGCGAGGTCGGAGCGGCCCGAGAACTCGTGCGAGAGATCGTCGAGAGGGCGGTGCCGGCATGAGCGATCCTCGTCCCGCGGGGTCGCCGCGCCTCGACAGTGCCGCCGCCGCGACGGCGTTCCAGAAGGAGTGGTTCCTGGGCCTCGCCGACCGCGCGCGCGAGGGCGAGCCGATCGCGTTGGCGAACGCGGATGCCCCGCACGAGCTGCTGCGGGCTCTCGGCATCCCGTACGTCGTCAATCAGTGGTGGTCGTCGATCATCTCCGCCAAGCGCGCGGGAGGTGCCAGCCTCGCCGCCGTCGCCGCGCAGGGGCTGCCCGATGACAGCCGCCAGTACGACGTGCTGCCTCTCGGCGCCCAGGAGCTCGCCGACGGCCACGCGCCCTGGGGTGGGCTGCCCGAGCCGCGCTTCGCGATCGCCGAGCGCAGCGGCGACGTCACGCACAAGATCTTCGAGCGATGGGGTCGCCGCCCGGGCACCGAGACCTTCCTGCTCTCGCGCACCGCCGCCGTGCCGGCTCCCGCCGGCTGGTGGGACCGGGTGGCGCATGACTGGGAGGAGGTGTTCGGGGCGGCCCGCATCGATCTGCTGGAGGGCGAGATCCGGATGCTCGCCGCCACGCTCGAGCAGCGCGTGGGTCGCACCCTCGACCTCGAAGAGCTCGCCGGCATCATGGCGCTCGCCAACGAGCAGGCGGAGTGGAATCGTCGCACGCGCGACCTCCTGGCGACGGCCCGGCCTCTTCCGGTCGCCGTGACCGACATCATCCCGGCGGTCATGGTGCCGCAGTGGCATCGCGGCACCCCGTGGGCGGTGGCCGCAGCGAGGCGCCTTCATGACGAAGTCGCACGCCGCATCGACCACGGCCAGGCCGTCTTCACGGGTGAACGGCGTCGCCTGATGTGGATCGGCCGCGGCCTGTGGTCGGACCTCGACATGTACCGCTCGTTCCAGGACGAGTTCGGCGCGGTCTTCGTGTGGTCGATGTATCTCGCGATCGCCGCGGACGGCTATGCCCGGTACGGCGACGATCCGGTGAGGACGCTCGCCGCGCGCTTCGTGGGGCTGACCGACCTGCTCTACGTGCCGCCGATGTCGTCCTCGTGGTACCTGAAAGAGGCGCTCGCCCACGGCGTCGACGGTGTGGTGCACCTCGTCGCCGACGACACCCCGGCGCCCGGCGTCATCACCGCAGCGCTGGAGGAGCGCGGCATCCCGGTTCTCGAGATCCGCGCCAGCAACGCCGACCCACGTGCGACAGGCGACGTGCGGAAGCGGATCGCGGACTTCGTGCGGGAGCGCGTTCCGGCCGACCGATGAGCCGGGCGCCGCGCGTGCGCGTCTTCGAACCGTTCGGCAACCGACGTTTCTCGCTGTACTTCAGCGGACAGGTGATCTCGAACACCGGCACGTGGTTTCAGAACCTCGCGCTGTCGCTCGTCGTGCTCGAGGCGACCGGCAGCGCCCAGGCGCTCAGCGGGGTGACCGTCGCGCAGTTCCTGCCGTTGCTCGTGCTGAGTCTTCCGGCCGGCCGCCTCGCCGATCGGGTGCGACCGCGCACGATTCTGCTCGTGACCTCACTCGCATCGGCGCTCGTCGTGGCGGGGCTCGCGTTCGTGACCCTCGCCGCCGAGCCGCCGATCGTGGCGATCTACGCACTGGTGGCCGCGCTCGGCACGGTCCACGCGTTCGAGAGGGTGGCGGCGCAGGCGATCATCTTCGAGATCGTCGGACCGGAGAGCCTGGGTCGCGCTGTCTCGCTCAGCACCATCGCGCTCGCCTCGGCGCGTTCCATCGGCCCAGGACTTGCCGGCATCGCCTTCCAGGGACTGGGTGCGACGGCCTGCATGCTGATCAACTCGGTGTCGTTCCTGCTGGTGTTCGCATCGATCGCGGCCATCCGCCCTGCGCGGCTGTTCCCGCGTCCTCGGCGGGCGGAGCGGCCGGGACGCGGCATCCGTTCCTCATTCTTCAGCCGCGAACTGGTGACGCTGCTCATCGTCAACGCGCTCGTAGCCCTGCTGGCGCTCAACCTCATGCTCGTGCTGACATCGACCGTGAGTCTCACCTTCGGCGGCGATGCGACGGCGGTCGGGGCGACCCACACGCTGAACGCCGTGGGCGCCATCGCGGGCGGCGTCATCGCCGCCGGCCGCGATCGCGTCACCGTGCGCTCGCTCATCGTCGCGTGCGTGGGACTCGGAGCGGCGCTGCTGATGAACGCCGCGGCGCCCACGCTGGCCATCCTGCTCGCGCTCGGGCCGCTGCTCGGCCTCGGCGTCGGGTACTACCACGGCATCCTCAACGCGGCCGCCCAGGTCACCGTCGCTCCCGACCAGATCGGCCGGACGATGTCGCTCGTGACGCTCGGCGCCTACGGCATGGTCCCGTTCGGCGCCCTGCTCATGGGATGGGTGATCGACGCCCAGGGCGGAAGGGTGGCGCTGGCGATCGGCGGCCTCACCGGTTTCGCGTGCGCGGCGTTCGTCGCCGTCCGGCTGCGGAGGCGATGACGGATGCCGGCGGCCCGGGCCGCCGCTTCAGGACGGAGCCAGTCCCGACCCCTTGCTGGGGCGTCGGCGGTTGGCGACCGCCTCGGCCTCGGCATCCGCATCTCCGAAGTAGCCGCCCGCGAGGGTGTCGGCGGCGCGATCCAGCACCTCGGCGAGCGAGCGCCCGAGGTCGGGGCCGATGATCTCGGCAAGCCGATCCTCGCGCTCGCGGATCTCGCCCTCGCACTTGGCGAGCGTGTCCCAGCCGGTCTCGCTCAGCCGCACCAGCCGCACGCGTCGGTTCGTGGGATGCTCGACCCGCTCGATGAGGCCCGACTCCAGCAGTTCAGCCGACACCACATGGGCCGCCTGGGAGCTGACGAACGTGCGACGGGCGACCTGCGCGTTCGACAACGGCACCCCTTCGCCGAGCACCTGCAGGATGAGGAGCTGAGCGAGAGTCACGCCGTGCGCGAGGGCGGTGTTCTCGGCGGCGCGGTTCAAGGCGCGTGCCAGGCGGTATGCCGTGTAGTTGAGCCGGTCGGTGGCGGGCGTTCCGCGCGGATCCGGGCTTTCCATCGACACGGGACCAGCCTAGCCGGGACCCGCTCACGGTCGGCCGACAGGGTCGCCTCTTCGCCGCAAGACGGGCAGGGCGGCGGTGCAGGGCCCCGTGTCTCTGCGTTTCGACTCGCAAGCTCGCTCGACGACCGAGGATCAGGAACCGCGTTTCGTCTCGCTCGTTCCTCGCTCGCTCAACGACCGCTCGTTCCTCGCTCGCTCAACGACCGGGGATCAGGAACCGCGTTTCGTCTCTGCGTTTCGACTCGCAAGCTCGCTCAACGACCACGTTCCTCGCTCGCTCAACGACCGGGAGCCGGGTACGGCGATCAGGTACCGGTCGCCGACTGGGCCTCGGCGCCGTCCAGGCGGTCCACGAGCTCGAGGCCGCGGCGGGCCCAGGCGATCTCGCCCTGCGCCCGCTCGACGAGGCCCTCGTACGCGAAGCGCTTGTAGGCGATCGTGCGCTCGCGGTCGGCATCCGCCGTCACGGCGAGGCGGCGCACGAGCATCGGGTTGGCGATGGCGTCGATGCGTTCCAGCTCACCCTCCCACTGCGCCAGCTCGCCCTCCCACTGCGCGATGTGGCGCTCCAGGAAGGATCGGGCCGCCTCGGGCGTGGTCGCCTCGAGGTAGGCGGCGCGCAGGTGGGCGGGGTCGCGAACCCGCTGGTAGTCGAGGGGAGAGGCCATCCAGTCGAGGAACGCCCGGTTGCCGGCATCCGTCACGTGGTACATGCGCCGCGTGCCGCGCTCGCCGCGTGTCTGCTCCTCGCCCTCGATGAGGCCGAGCTCCTCCATCTTGCGCAGCTCGGGGTAGATCTGGGAGTCGGGTGCATGCCACACATGTCCGACGGACTGGTGGAACTGCTTCTGCAGGTCGTACCCCGACAGCGGGCCCACCCGCAGGATCGCCAACAGCGCATACCGCAGACTCATCAGGTGCTCTCCTTCCTCGCCCGAGGGTAGCGGGCCGAAGACGGTGAGACCCCAGTCGACGGACGAGAGTGCGGGATTCACCCACGGTCTCGTCCGCCTGATGAGGTCTCACGGTCGAGCCTCGGCGGAATGGTACGAGGGGGCCCGCCCGCAGGGCGGACCCCCTCGGGTCTCGTGGCTCAGGCGGGCTGGGCCTGGTACCCGGTGCGCCAGCCGCCGTGGTAGCTCTGACGCACCACCGTGGAGTACGGCACCGGCGAGACCACCGCGCGCACCTCCAGCTGCTGGTGCGGTTCGACCGAGGCCTTCGTGGTGCCGCCGTTCGGCTCACCCCAGACGACCGTCACCTCGGCGCCTTCCGGCACGTCGGGGTTCACGGTCGCGAGCGAGAGCGCCCGCTTCTCGTTGGCGCTGTACCCGGTGAACATCGAGAAGCCCACGACGCTGCCGTCGGCATCCGTCACCGCGTCGTAGTTCGCCGAGCCGTAGTTCGCCAGCGGCAGGTCGAAGAACTTGTAGCTGTCGCCCTCGACGTCGAACAGCGACGCGAAGATCTTCGTCACGTCCTCGGCGTTCCACGCCAGCGTCACCTTGCGGCGCTGCGTCTCGGGGTCGATCTTCTCGAGCGCGTCGCGCCCGATGAAGTCGTGGTCGAACTTCACGAACGAGCCGTAGCCGAGCTCCCACGGGGTCAGGTAGTAGTCCTCGATGTTCTCCGACACGAACGAGCCGGCGAGCGTGCCGGTGGCCTCGTAGCTGTCGACGCCGAGCCACTCGCGGTAGCCGCGCTCGGCCTCGCCGGAGTAGATGGCCGGCAGCGGCGACGGGATCCAGCCCGACTCGAGGGTGTTCGAAGGGTAGGCGCGCGAGCCGACCGGGACGAGGCCGAACTCCGCGCCCGCCTCGACGATGATGTCGCGCACGCGGTGATGGTCCTCGTACGGTCCCCACACCTCGAGGCCGGGCGCTCCCGCCATGCCGTGGCGCAGGGTGCGGACGTTGGCGCCGCCGATCTGCATCTCCGACATGCTGAAGAACCTCAGCTGCTCGAGGGGTCCGCCGTTGAGCTTCTCGATGACCTGCCATGCGGCAGGGCCCTGGATCTGAAAGCGGTAGTAGCGCCGGCTCACGGCGTCGCCGTACGGGCGCGACGGCGAACGCCGGTCGACCGTGACATCGAGGTTGGAGTAGCCGCCGGTCTCACCGTGGTACATCAGCCAGTTGGATGCCGGCGCACGGCCGACGTACACGTACTCGTCCTCGGCCTCGTGGAACAGGATGCCGTCGCCGATGACGTGCCCCGACGCGGTCGTCGGCACGTACTGCTTCGCGCGGTTCACGGGGAAGGTCGCGACGGAGTTGATGGCCGTGTCGGAGATCAGGCGGATCGCATCCGAGCCCTTGAGGAACACATTGTCCATATGGTGCGACTGGTCGTAGAGCACGGCGGTGTCGCGCCAGGCCTTCTGCTCCTTGATCCAGTTCTGGAAGTCCGCGGGGACCACCGGATAGATGTACGAGCCGATCTGCGAGTTGCGCAGCATCTCGACGGCGTTCTGGCCGTCGAGCAGCTCCTGCAGATTCTTCGCCATGGGGAACCTCTCTGTTCGTGGGGTGTGTGGTTGTGGGACGGATGCCTCGGGCCGAGCGTTTCGTCTCGCTTCGCTCGCTCGACGACCGGGGGCTACGTGAAGACGATGGTGCTGTTGCCGTGGCGGATCACGCGGTCCTGGGCGTGCCATTCGACCGCCCGCGAGAGCACGGCGCGCTCGACGTACGCGCCGCGGGCCTGCAGGTCGCCGGCGGTCATCGCGTGGGTGACGCGGGCGACATCCTGCTCGATGATCGGGCCCTCGTCGAGGTCGGCGGTGACGTAGTGGCTGGTCGCGCCGATGAGTTTGACGCCGCGCTCCTTGGCCTTGCGGTAAGGGGCTGCGCCGATGAACGCGGGCAGGAACGAGTGGTGGATGTTGATCACCGGCACCCCGACCTCGTCGAGGAACGAATCGGAGAGGATCTGCATGTAGCGGGCCAGCACGACGAAGTCGACGTTGCCCTTCAGCAGCTCGACGATCCGCGCTTCGGCGGCCGACTTGTCGGCTCCCTGCGAGGGGACGTGGAAGAACGGGATGCCGAAGCTGCGGACGTCCTCCGCGGTGTTGGTGTGGTTCGAGATGACCATCGGGATCGTCACCGGCAGCTCGCCGCGACGGTGCCGCCAGAGCAGCTCGAGCAGGCAGTGGTCGCTCGTCGAGGCGAGGATCGCCATGCGCTTGGGGATCGACTGGTCGGTCAGCCGCCACTCGAGGCCGAGCGGACCGAGCGTCTCGTCGAGGTCGGCCTCGATCGCGGGCAGCGCCGCCTGCAGGTCGACGCGATGGAAGACGACGCGCTGGAAGAACTCGCCGCCCTCGGGGTTGTCGGAGTACTGGTCGAGCGTCACGATGTTGCCGCCGACGCGGGCGACCAGCGCGGTCACCGCCGCGACGATGCCGGAGCGGTCGGGGCCGTGCACGATCAGGCACGCATGATCGCGCCGCACCTCGAGGTGGGTCGTCATCGGCGCGCCCCGTGCGCCTGCGCGGCGACGAACTCCCGCGCCCAGGTGCTCGTCGCGAGCAGGCCGCCGAACGTGTAGAAGTGCAGCTTCACGTCGCCGTACCCGGCCTCGGAGCCCGTTCCCGCAGCCGCTGCGTCCATCGAGTCGGCAGTGGGCTGAGGAGCCGAGCTCAGGCGCTCGGCCAGGTCGGACACGAAGCGGTCGGGCCCGGCGGTGCCCATCAGGTTTGTGAGCGAGAAGCCGTACTTCTTCACGATCATCGCGTTCGCGCCGATGCCGAATCGGCGGGCGAAGCCGAGCAGCCGCTTGATGCCGGCGGGTCCGGGCGTGCCGATGCGGATCGGCGCGTCGATGCCGCGATCGCGCACCTGGCTGATCCAGGTCATCACCGGATCGGTGTCGAACGCGAACTGGGTCAGGACGACGGCATCCAGTCCCTCCTGCGCGAGCGTGAGCGCCTTCTCGTCGAGGTGGCGCCAGAGCACGTCGGCGGGGATGTCCGGGTGGCCCTCGGGGTAGCCGGCGATCGACACCTCGCGCACGCCGAACTTCTGCAGCACGCCGGAACGGATCACCGTGAGCGAGTCCGGGTAGGGGCCTTCGGGCTCGGCCGGGTCGCCGCCGACGGCGAACACGTGTTCGGTCGCGCCGACCTCCTGCAGGCGCCCGAGGAACTCCTCGAGCTCGTTCTGCGACCGCAGCCGCCGCGCCGAGAGGTGGGGGACGGGGATGAAGCCCATCTCCTTGACGGCCTTCGCGGCCGCGACGCGCATCTCGAGGTCCTCGTTGCCGAGGAAGGTCACGTTGACCTTCGTCCCCTGCGGGATCGTGTCGCGCGCCTCTTCGAGACCGGCGATGTCTTTGCCGGTCATCTCGAGCGAGAAGCCGTCGACGAGGGCGGCCGCCGAGGGCGATGCGGGGGTCGCATGGGCCATGAGAGAGGTCCTTTCCTCTTCCGGGTGCGTCTCTGCACCGCGGTGATCTGAGAATACCTATGACCATAGGTAATGGCAATAGGCACGCTGTGCGTGCGGACCCATCCTGCGCGGGGCGGCCCACCACGCACGCCGTGATTTCCGTTGAGCGGATGCCGAGGCGCGAAGTCGCGGGTGATTCAAGCAATCCGTGACGGGCGTCACAAAAGCATTGACAATCGACGTCGAGAGGCGCACCATGACTCTTGTCCGGCACGCCGCGGTGCCGACTCCGACTCCCGGTCGGGCGGACGCGGCTGTCGACACCCACAGCACCCGCTCCTGAGAGGCCCGTCAATGAAGAAGAGTCTTGCCACCCTCGGCGTTCTCGCCGCCGCCGCGCTCGCGCTGAGCGGCTGCACCGATTCCGCCGCCGATCCCGAATCCACCGCCACGTCCGGCGGCGACGCGGAGGGCTCGGGCGAGCTCACCGCCGTCCGCGTGGCCGCGCTGCCCATCGCCGAGACCGGCGCCCTCTGGGCCGCCATCGACGAGGGCATCTTCGAGGACCACGGCCTCGAGATCGAGGTCGTGCCCGCGCAGGGCGGCGCCAACGCCATCCCGGCACTGCTGAGCGGCGACATCCAGTTCGCCATCGGCCAGCCGTTCGGCCCCATCCGCGCGGACGTCCAGGACCTCGGCGTCGTGATCGTCGGAAACTACGCCAACAGCCTCGCCGAGGGCGACGACGTCAACGCGGTCGTCGCGCTGGGCGACTCCGGCATCACGCGGCCGGCCGACCTCGCCGGCAAGAAGGTCTCGGTGAACACCATCGGTGCCGCCGGAGACCTGACGATCCGCAAGGCCGTCCAGGACGACGGCGGCGATCCCTCGACGATCGAGTTCGTCGAGGTCGCGTTCCCGGACGTTCCCGCACAGCTCGCCGCCGGCACCATGGACGCCGCGTGGGCGCCCGACCCCTTCCGCGGCATGGTCCTCGGCGACGGCGGCGTCTCGGTGGTCGCGCCCTACCAGGCGACGATCCCCGGCCTGTCGGTGCTCACGAACATCACGACGCAGGCGCTCCTCGACGAGGACCCCGACCTCGTCGCCGACTACTCGGCCGCGATGGCCGAGGCGCTGGAGTGGGCGGGCGACAACGAGGATGCCGTGCGCGCCGCGATCGCGACCAACCTCGAGATCCCCGACGAGGCGGCTGCCGGCATCACGCTCCCGACCTTCACGTGGGACCTCGCCGACGCCGGCATCGAGGACCTCGGCACACTGGCCGTCGAGTTCGGCTACATCGAGGCCGAGCCCGACTTCGACCGACTGCTCCAGCAGCAGTAGCCCCGCGACGTGGGGGTGACGGATGCCGCGCGCCGCGGCATCCGCCACCATCCACGTCCCCCGACCGCACCGATCGGAGGTACCGTGACCGCCACCGCTGACGCCCCGCCGGCCGTCGCCACGTCGCCGCGCGCCCGGCAGAACCGCACCATGCGCAAGGTCGTGCTCGGCGTGGCCGGCATCCTCGGGTTCCTGGCGACATGGCAGCTGCTGCCGACGCTCGGGATCGTGAACCCGGCGTACTTTCCGACGGCGACAGAGACGATCGCGCAGCTGTTCGTGCTGTTCGGCGATCTGGAGTTCTGGCGCAACGTCGGCCGTACGCTGACGTCCTGGGCGCTGGGCCTCGTGATCGCGACGGTGCTCGCCGTGGTCCTCGGCACGGTCATCGGCCTGGTGCCGTTCCTGCGCCGAGCGACGCACACCACGGTCGAGTTCCTGCGGCCGATCCCTTCGGTCGCCCTCATTCCGCTCGCGATCCTCATGTTCGGCTATCAGCTGCAGGCCGCGCTCCTGATCATCGTGTACGCGAGCTTCTGGCAGGTGTTCATCCAGGTGCTCTACGGCGTCGCCGACGTCGACGCCGTCGCCCGCGACACGGCGCGCAGCTTCGGGCTGTCGCGGGGGTCGCGGATCGTCAACCTGGTCTTCCCGACCGCACTGCCATACCTCATGACGGGCCTCCGGCTCGCAGCGACCGTCGCACTGATCCTCGCGATCACCGCCGAGATGTTCATCAGCATCCCCGGACTCGGACGCGCGATCATGCTCGCCCGCGAATCCGGGCAGTGGACGACGGTGTACGCCCTCGTGATCGTCACCGGCATGCTCGGACTGCTCGTCAACCTCGTCTTCCGGGCGATCGAGCGCCGGTCGCTGTCGTGGCATCAGTCCGTACGAGGGGAGGAGGTCCTGTGACCCTCTACACGAGCACCGTCGTCACGCCGCGCCGCTCGTCCCGGGTGTGGGCGAAGTTCGGCGAGAACACCGCGTACGCGCTGGGTCTGCCCATCATCCTGCTCGTGGTGTGGGGCATCTGGTCCTCGGTCTCGCCCGCCCCGTTCTTCCCGAGCCCGCTCGTCATCGCCGAGGCATTCGTCGAGACGTGGGTGGGCCCGGCGTTCTTCGACGACGTGGTGCCCAGCCTCGGCAGGCTCGCGATCGGCATCGTGCTGGCCGTCGCCCTCGGCATCGCGGCGGGCATCGTCATCGGCCTGGTGCAGTGGCTGCGAGAGCTGCTCGAGCCCGTGTTCGAGTTCTTCCGCGCGGTGCCGCCGCCGGTGCTCATCCCGATCGTGGCTGTCCTCGTCGGCGCGAACGACCTCATGAAGGTCGTCGTGATCGTCGCCGGCGCGATCTGGCCCGTGCTGCTGAACACCATCGAGGGCGTCCGATCGACGGACTCGGTGATGACGGAGACCGCACGGTCGTTCGCGGTGACCTCGGGTGAGCGGCTGCGGTATCTGGTGCTGCCGGCCGCGAGTCCCCGCATCATGACGGGTGTGCGGCAGTGCCTCTCGATCGCGCTGATCCTGATGGTCATCTCCGAGATGTTCTTCTCGTCCTCGGGTCTGGGCTATCGAATCGTCTACTTCCAGCGCAACTACCTCATCGCCGAGATGTGGAGCGGCATCGTGCTGCTCGGCCTCATCGGCGTCCTGCTCGCGGTGATCTTCGGGTTCGTCGAGCGGCGCGTGCTTCGCTGGTATCACGGAATCAAGGAGGTCGAGCGTGCCTGACACACTGCTGAACGTCGAGAACCTGCGCAAGGTGTACGAGTCCACGACCGGGAACGTCGAGGCGATCGGCGACATCGGGTTCCGGATGAATGCCGGTGAGCTGGTGTGCATCGTCGGCCCGTCGGGCTGTGGCAAGACCACGCTGCTCAAGTGCATCGCGGGGCTGCTCAAGCCGACCTCGGGCGTCATCGAGCTCGGCGGCCGACGTGTCACGGCGCCGCCGCCGAACATGGCGCTCGTCTTCCAGGAGTACGGGCGCAGCCTGTACCCGTGGCTCACCGTCCGCGGCAACGTCGAACTGCCGCTGAAGCACAAGAAGCTCAGCCGGGCGGAGCGCGACCGCCTCGTCGAGGACGCGCTCGTCGCGGTCGGCCTCGAGCACGCGACCAAGAGCTACCCCTGGCAGCTCTCCGGCGGCATGCAGCAGCGCGTGGCGATCGCCCGCGCCGTCGCGTACCAGCCCGAGGTGCTCATCATGGACGAGCCCTTCGCCGCGGTCGATGCCCAGACCCGCGCCGATCTCGAAGACCTGGTGCGCAAGCTGCACCGCGAGCGCGGGATGTCGATCCTCTTCGTGACGCACGACATCGACGAGTCGGTGTACCTCGGTGAGCGCGTGATCGTGCTGTCGAAGTCGCCGACCTGGGTGCAGGAGGACCTCGCCATCGACCTCGCGCCCGACCGCGACCAGATCACGACGCGCGCGCTGCCGCGGTTCACCGAGCTGCGCACCCACGTGTACGAGCAGATCCAGCGCGCCAAGCGCGGCGAGGCCGTCCGCCCGGAGGCCGCGTGAGCGTCGCACCCGCCAGGGCTGCCGTCGCGGAGCCGGCGCTCTCCGCCGTCGAGACGTCGGTGCTCACGCGCAAGCCGCGGCAGCTGCTCCTGGCTTTCTTCGGCGAGTACGTGTGCGACCGGTACTTCGAGCCGCTGCGCGCGAGCGTGCTGATCGGTGCGCTCGAGAGCGCCGGGGTCGCGGCCTCCGCGGTGCGGACCAACCTCGACCGCATGGTGCACAGCGGGCTGCTCGAACGCCGTCGCCTCGGCCGTGAGATCGGGTTCGTCCTCACCGGGCACGGCAGCGAGGTGCTGCGCGAGGCCTCCGGCCGCGTCAACGGGCCGGCGCCGTTCGAGCCGCAGGGCGAAGGCTGGACCCTCGTCACCTACACCGTTCCCGAGCACCTGCGCGACCTCCGCCATCGCCTCCGCGCGGCCCTGACGTGGTCGGGATTCGCCGTGCTCCGCGACGGACTGTGGATCGCACCCGGCGCCGTCGACCTCGCCGCGGCGCTGGGGGCGATCATCCCCGACCTGCCGCCGGGATCGGTCACCGCGTTCTCGGCCGCCGAGCTGGACGGGTTCCCCATGGTCGAAGCGGTCCGCGTCGCGTGGGACGTCGAGCGCATCCGCGAGGCGCACGACGAATTCATCGAGCACTGGGAGCGAGAGGATGCGGCATCCGATCTGCCTCCCCTCACCGCGCGCACGCTGCTGGTCGCCGACTGGCTGGCGCTGCTGCGCGCCGACCCGCGCCTGCCGCGCCAGTACATGGGCGAGGACTGGCCCGCCGACCGCTCGTTCGAGCTGTTCACGCAGCGCCACCGCGAGTTCGCCTTCCCCGCGGTGCGGGACTTCGCGGCGCTCGTCGGCTGAGCCGGAGCGTCGCTCAGGTGACGCGGTAGGCGACGTATCGGACGCGGCTCGCCTCCCGGACGTACGACGCGATGTACACCGCCCGCTCGAACTCGGGGCGTGTGGCGGACTCGAGCGTGAGCGCGGCACGGAAGTAGTACGCGTCGGGATCGACGTCTTCGCCGCGCAGCAGCGCCTCGAGCACCTCCGGGTCGCCGCTGCGCACGCCCTGGGCGCGGATGTAGAGCAGCGACCCGTCATCGTCGCGGGCGCTGTAGCGGCCGTCGATCTCGATCGAGCCGTCCGCCCGCACTGTCTGCCAGTCGGCGCCGCCGGCGAGGATCGTGCCGGTGACCTCGCCGGTGATCGTGCCGCCGACCACCGGGATGATGCGCCGATGGCCGGCGCGCGTCATGCCGTGGTCCTCGAGCGGGCCGAGCTCGGCGACCACCTCGAACGCCGCCACGAGGGACGGCACCGGCGGGATGCGCGTCATCGGCTCTCGCCGAACCGCGACCGCAGGTCGGCCTTGCGCACCTTGCCCGACGCGGTGCGCGGCAGCTCTTCCACCACGACCACGTTCTTGGGCAGCTTGTAGCGCGCGAGCACGCCGTCGAGGTGGGAGCGCACGATCTCGGTGTCGACCTCGGCGCCCTCCTTGAGCGTCACGACCGCCCACGGCACCTCGCCCCAGCGCTCGTCGGGCACGCCGACGACCGCCACGCCCGAGATCCCCTCGATGTCGGAGATGAGGTTCTCGACCTCGGCGGGATAGATGTTCTCCCCGCCGGAGATGATCATGTCCTTCAGACGGTCCGCGATGTAGAGGTAGCCGTCGGCATCGAGGTAGCCGAGATCGCCCGAGCGGAACCAGTGATCGTCGGTGAACGCGGCCGCGGTGGCGTCGGGCTGGCCGTGATAGCCGAGGAAGACGTTGGGGCCCGAGATCTCGATCTCACCGACCGTCCCGCGCGGCACGACGTCGCCGTGCTCATCGGTGATGCGCACTTCGGTGAAGAAGTGGGGGAGGCCGACGCTGCCCTGCTTCTCGCGGGTCATCGAGGGTGCGAGGGATGTCGCGCCCGGCGAGGTCTCGGTCATGCCGTAGCCCTGTGAGAACGACAGCCCGCGCTCCTCGTACGCATTGAGGATGCGGGTGGGTACGGCCGACCCGCCGCACGTGAGCTTCTGCAGCGTCGAGATGTCGGTCGCCGCCCAGTCCGGGTGGTCGGCCAGCATCTGGTACGTGGTCGGCACGCCGCTGAGCATCGTGATGCCGTGGCGCTGGATCTGCGCGAGCGCGCGACCGGGCTCGAACCCCTTCTCGAGGACGAGCGTCGCGCCCTTCAGCATCACCGGCAGCGCGCCCATGCCGAGCGAGGCGACGTGGAACAGCGGCGAGATCATGAGCGAGACGTCGGTCGAGACGACGTCGTAGTCGACGATGCAGTTGACGGCGACCCACGTGAGGTTGCCGTGGCTCAGCACAGCGCCCTTCGGCCGCCCCGTCGTGCCCGACGTGTAGATGATGGCCGCGGGGTCGTCGAGGCTCACCTCGGCGACGGTGTGGCCGCCCGGGGCGTCGGCCACGAGGCGGGCGAGGCCGGGGTGCTCCGGCAGCCCGTCGCCGGTCACGATGACGTGGGCGATGCGCCCCGCCTCGATGCCCGGCATCGCCCGTTCCAGGAACTCCGGGTCGAGCACGACGGCGCGCGCACCCGAGTCGACGAGGATGTGCTGCATCTCGGGACCGGCGAGCCGCGTGTTCAGCGGAACGAAAACGGCGCCCAGCTGCGCCGCGCCGAACATGACCTGCAGGAACTGCGGGCTGTTCTCGCCGATGTAGGCGACCGCGTCGCCACGACGGATGCCGCGATGCCACAGCACAGCGGCGACGTGGTCGGCGGCATCCGCGAGCCGGCGATAGCTCAGCTCTTGGTCGCCGAAGACGACGGCCGTCTTGTCGGGGTCCTTCAGCCGCCGCTTGGCGAGCCAGAACCCGATTCCCTCGTGCATCGTTGCGGAGTCCTCTCCCTCGAGGAAGGTGGTCGGTCTGGCGTTTCGTCTCGGTCGCTTCGCTCCCTCGCTCAACGACCGGGTCTCGGTCGTTGAGCGAGCGAAGCGAGACGAAACGCGCTCTCAGGCGTAGAAGCGGTAGAGGCCGCGCGCGACGACGGCGGGCTTCTCGCCGCCTTCGATCTCGATCGTCTGATCGACCGCGAACTGGTAGCCGCCGCGCACCTCGGTCACCTCGTCGATGACGGCGTTCATGCGCACGCGGGCGCCGACGGCGACCGGCGAGACGAAGCGCACCTTGTCGAGACCGTAGTTCACGCGCGTCGTCACGCCGGTGACGTCGAACAGCTCCGACCAGAACTTCACAGTGAGCGACAGCGTCAGGAAACCGTGGGCGATAGGCCCGCCGAACGGACCGTCGGCCGCGCGCTCGGGGTCGATGTGGATCCACTGGTGGTCGTCAGTGGCGTCGGCGAAGAGGTTCACGCGGTCCTGCGTGACATCGAGCCACTCGGTCCAGCCGAGGTCGGTGCCGGCGAGCCCGGCGACGTCGGCGTAGTCGACGGTGGTGGTCATGGATTCTCCTTCGGTGGGGTCTGGCTCTTCGACAGGGGCGGCAGCCGGCGTCGATCAGGTGAAGGCCGACGCGCCGGTGAGCGCGCGGCCGACGATGAGGGCGTTGATCTCGTGCGTGCCCTCGTACGAGTACACGGCTTCGGCGTCGGCGAAGAAGCGGGCGACGTCGTGTTCGAGCAGGATGCCGTTGCCGCCGAGCACTTCACGGCCGAGGGCGACGGTCTCGCGGGCGAGACGGGCGGTCTGCATCTTCGCGAGCGCCGAGTTCTCGTCGGCGAACGCGCCGCCGACCTCGGCGGAACCGTCCTGCTGAAGGGACAGCTGCACGACGAGGGCGAGCGACGCCACGCAGTTGCCGAGCATGCGGGCGAGCTTCTCCTGCACGAGCTGGAAGCCGCCGATCGGCCGCCCGAACTGGTGTCGCTCGCGCACGTAGCGCACGGCGGCGTCGAGCGCGCCGGCCTGGAGTCCGGCGGCGATCCAGGCGACGTCGGCGCGCATGGCCCGCAGGATGCGGGCCACGTCCGCCCATCCGTTCACGTTCTGCAGCCGTGAATCCTCGGCCACCTGCACCCCGTCGAGCGTGATGAGGGCGTTCTGCATCGGCCGCAGAGAGATCTTGCCGCCGATCGTCTCGAGGCGGACGCCCTCGGCGCCGGTCGGGACGAGGAACGCCTTGACGGCGCGGTCGTCGACGTCACGTGCGAAGACGACGAGCACATCGGATGCCGCAGCCCCGCCGATCCACTTCTTGCGGCCGTCGATGACCCAGCCGTCGCCCACGCGCCGCGCGCTGGTGGCGAGTCCGCCGGCGATGTCGGAGCCGTGCTCGGGCTCGGTCAGCGCGAACACGCCCTTGAGCTCGAAGCTGCGTACGCGCGGGTCGAGCCCGGCCGCCTGTGCGGGCGAGCCGCCGAGGGTGATCGCCGTCCGGAAGAGGCCGGACTGGGCGTTGTAGAGGGTGGCGACCGAGACGTCGGTGCGCGCCAGTACGTAGTTGCGGAACCCCGAGTAGACGCTCGACGCCGCCTCGGCGGCATCCATCCCCTCGGGCTGCATGAGATCGAGCGGGATGAGCGCGTCGAGCACCTCGGACGGCATGGTCGCCGTCTCCCACGCGTCGGCGAGGAGCGGGCGGATGTCGCGGTCCAGGGCGGTCTGCAGCCGCCCGAGTGTCGCGCGGGCGGCGGTGCTCAGGTGGGCGGCCGCGATCGCGTACGGGTCGAACCCGAACGTCGCATCCGCCTCGAGCGCCGGCATCTCAGCCGCCGAGCCCGAGGAGGCGTACCGCGTTGTCCTTGAGGATGCCGGGCAGCGCCTCGGCCTTGAAGCGCGCGGCGCCCGAAGCGGTCGGCAGCTCGGCGTCCCGCAGCCAGCGGTCGGGCGTGAGCAGCGGGAAGTCCGAGCCGAAGAGCACGCGGCTCTTCAGGTACGAGTTGGCGGCGCGCACGAGCGACTCGGGGAAGTACTTCGGGCTCCAGCCCGACAGGTCGATCCAGGTGTTGTGCTTGTGGGTCGCGACCGACAGGGCCTCGTCCTGCCACGGCACGGACGGGTGGGCCATGATGATCTGCAGCTCGGGGAACCGCGCCGCGACGGGGTCGAGCAGCATCGGGTTGGACAGGCCGAGCAGCAGGCCTCGCCCACCCGGCAGGCCGGCGCCGATCCCGGTCTGGCCGGTGTGGAAGAGCGCGACGACGCCCGCCTCTTGCAGCGTCTCGTACAGCGCGGAGTGCGCAGCGTCGGACGGATCGAAGCCCTGCACGGTGGGATGGAACTTGAACCCTCGCACGCCGTGGTCCTCGATGAGGCGGCGCGCATCGTCGATCGCCGTCGGCTTCAGCGGGTCGACCGAGCCGAACGGGATGAGCACGTCGTTGTTGCGGGCGGCCCCCTCGGCGATGTCGGCGCTCGAAAGCGGCGACTGGCCGAGATTCGTCTCGGCGTCGACCGTGAACACGACGGCCGCCATCCGCCGCTCCCGGTAGTAGGCGGCGACGGCGTCGAGGTCGGGGTTCGGTCCGTCGGTGCTGAAATAGGCCGCCGCGGCATCGCGGAGGTCGTCGGGCAGCGACGAGTGACCGAGGTGGTCGACCTCGATGTGCACGTGCACGTCGAGCGCGGTGAGCGCGTCGACGTCGATCGCGGGTTCGTAGCGGGTCATGGGCGTTTCGTCTCGCTTCGCTCGCTCAACGACCGGTCGGCGCCGGGCGCTGCAGCTCCTCCGGGAGCGGCGGGAACCTCTCGCCGACCGACTGCAGGGCGCCGGCTGCGTCGGGGAACCCGGTCGCCAGGTCGTCGTACGACCAGCCGCCCTCGTGGTACGCGGTCGCGACCGCCTCGGGGTGCGACCACACCTGCAGGCGGTCGCCGCCGATGCCGATGGCCTGCCCGGTGACGCCGGCGGCGGCATCCGATGCGAGGTAGGCGATCAGTCCGGCGACGTCGTCGGACGTGCCGAACCCGAGGTCGTGCCGGAAGAACGCGGGCATCGGCTTGCCCGCGGCGTCGGCCTCGACTGCCGCGGCGAAGTAGGGGACCGTCGCGGTCATCGCGGTCGCGGCCACCGGGATGACGGCGTTGGCGGTGATGCCGGCCTTCTTCAGCTCGAGCGCCCACGTGCGCACCATGCCGACGATGCCGGCCTTCGCGGCGGCGTAGTTCGTCTGCCCGAAGTTGCCGCGCTGACCCGTGGGCGAGCCGATGCAGATGATGCGGCCGGGGACCTCGTTCGCACGCATGTAGGTCGCTGCCTCGCGCACGCAGGTGAAGGTGCCGCGCAGGTGGACGTTGATGACGGTGTCGAAGTCGTCGTCGCTCATCTTCCACAGCACGGTGTCGCGCAGCACACCCGCGTTCGTCACGAGGATGTCGAGCCGGCCGAACGTGTCGACGGCGGCCTGCACGAGCTGCTTCGCTGTCTCGGTGGGGCCGACCGGTGCGACCACGGCGACGGCGCGGCCGCCCTCGGCCTCGATCGAGGCGACGGCCTCGGCAGCGGTGGCATCGTCGACGTCGTTGATCACGACGGCGGCGCCCTGGCGGGCGAGCTCCTGGGCGTAGGCGAGGCCGAGGCCGCGGCCCGAGCCGGTGACGATGGCGACCTTGCCGTCGAGGGGGGCGTGCGAAGACATGCGTGAACTCCTTCGTGTCGGGTCCATTGAAGTCCTAACCGTTGAGAAAGTCAATCATTCCGTTCATCCATGAAGTGGACTAGCATCGTGGCCATGCCGAAACCCGCCGACGCCGCCGTCGCGCCCGTCGCGCCCGAGGGGCTCCGCTCGTCCGCCCTGACCGACGACGTCAGCTTCCTGCTCGCCCGCGCGAACGCCATCGCGCTCGCCGCGGGCAACGCCGCACTGGCCGAGCACGGACTCAAGGCCCGGTCATACTCGGTGCTCGTCCTCGCGTCGGGCGATGCCCGGCCGTCGCAGCGGGAGCTCGCCGAATTCCTCCGGCTCGATCCCAGCCAGGTCGTCAGCCTCGTCGATGAGCTGCAGGCCCGGCACCTCGTCGTGCGTCAGCCCGATCCGTCCGACCGGCGGGCCAACGTCGTCGTGGCGACCGACGCCGGCCGCGAGCTCGTCGCCGTCGCCCGCGAGTCCGCCCGCGCCGCCGAGGAGCGGGTCCACGCGCAGCTGAGCGCCGACGACCGCGAGACCCTTGGCGCGCTGCTGCGGGCGCTGGCCTTCCCCGACGAGTGAGCCCGGGCGTTCGGGGGACGCGAATCGTGGCAACGCGTCCGGCGTCGCCGCGTGTCGTGACACCCGAGTTCGCCGGGCCGCGGTTCGGGGGACGCGAATCGTGGCAACGCGGCCGGCGTTGCCGCGTGTCGTGACACCCGAAGCCTTGGGCCAGGGTTCGGGGCACCTGCGACGTCGTCTCGAGCCACGGCGCGGGGCGCGGCATCCGTTCCCGCAGGCCGCCGTTCGGGGGACGCGAATCGTGGCAACGCGGCCGGCGTTGCCGCGTGTCGTGACACCCGAGTTCGCCGGGCCGCGGTTCGGGGCACGCGAATTGTGGAGACTCCGGCCGGCGTTGCCGCGTGTCGTGACACCCGAACCGACGCCGGGTCAGGAGCGTTCGAGGACGTAGCGGTCGCGTCCGGCGAACACGCCGACGACCGTGAGCGCGGCGAGCACCGCGAGCACCAGCGCGAGCGAGGCGATCCAATCGCCGGTGAGGCTGTGGAGCGCGCCGAACGCGACCGGGCCGAACGCGGCGATCACGTATCCGACCGATTGCGACATGCCCGACAGAGCAGCCGACGCGTCGTGATCGCGCGCCCGCTGCGCCATCAGCGTGAGCGACATCGCCAGCGTCGCGCCGCCGGTGAGTCCGATGAGCGACGCCCACAGCAGGACGGCGTCCGGCGCGATCATGAGGCCGGCGACGCCCACGATCGCGAGCGAGGGGATGAGGGCGGGCGCCCACCTCTCCAGGCCGCCGCGCAGGATCAGCGGCAGCAGCAGGCAGCCGGCGAGCGAGAACAGCTGGTAGACCATGACGTCGATCCCGGCAACCACCTCGGTGCGGCCGATCGACATCGACAGCGGGGCGAGCCAGGTCACGAACATGTAGAACATGGATGCCTGGAGTCCCATGTACACGGCGACCAGCCACGCGGTCGCGTCGCTCCAGATGCCCGTGCGCCCTCGTGGCGCGGAACCCCGGACATGAGCGTGCGCCGCGCCGCGGTGCGCCCACCACCACCCGACGATCGCGAACGGCAGCAGGGCGGCGCCCGTCACCAGGAGGGCGAACCGCCACCCGGCGGGATCGCCGCCGAGGGGGATGTGCGAGATCGGCACCACGACCCCCGACGACACCGCGCCGAGGCCTGCGAGGAGGGCCGTGTAGGCGGCCGTCACCGAAGGGACATGCGACGGGAAGTCGCGCTTGACCACGGCGGGCATCAGCACGTTGATGATCGCGATGCCGATGCCGATGATCGCCGTGCCGACCCAGAGGCTGACGACCGGCCCCGGGATCGAGCGCACCAGCGTGCCGGCCAGCAGCACGATGAGCGACCACATCAGCACCCGCGGCTGCCCGAACCGCCGGCTCAGGTCGTGGGCGAGCGGCGAGAACAGTGCCCACGCGATCAGCGGCACGGCCGCGAGCACTCCGAGCGCCGAGACCGACATCCCGGTGTCGGCGCCGATCTGGTCGAGCAGCGGGCCGAGACCGGTGATCGCCGGCCGCATGTTCGCCGCGACCAGGCACACGGCCACGAGCAGCATCGCGATCGAGGTCGTGCGCGACGGCTCGGGTCGTGCGGTCCGCGACGATGAGGCCATGGGCACCGGACTATAGCCGAGACCGCCGCGCGGCATCCGTCCATTCCCGTTGAGCGGCAGACGCCCGGCGGGAGCTGTCATCGCCCGGCGGGGGTGTTCACTTGCGCTGAACGTACGCTTCCGGGGCTCATTCCCGTACGTGTAGCGCAAGTGAACACCCCCGCCGGGCGATGACAGCTCCCGCCGGGCGTCTGCCGCTCAACGGGAATGGACGGATGCCGCGCGGCGGTCTCGGCTATAGTCCGGTGCCCATG
>NZ_JBJDRL010000049.1:0-30362 GCF_044987475.1 Microbacterium sp. ZW CA_36 | reverse complement strand
CGGCGGCGGCTGCGGCGGCTGCGGCCGCCGCTTCCTCGGCGGCCTTCTGCGCCTTGGCGGCGTCGAGGTGCTCGCGCAGCTCGGAGATGCGCGCCGAGACCCGAGCGGTGACGCGGTTCGCGTCGGCGGTGATCCCGGGCACGAGGAGCATGGGAACGAGGTCGACCTTCGACAGGCGGTCGGCCGCGTCCTCGAGGGAGGCGGTGTCGATCGACGTGTCGGGCAGGCCGATGTCGAGGCCGGATGCGGCGATCTCGGTGGTCACCGCGGCAGCCTCGGTGAGCGCGACGCGCGCGGTGAGCACCGAGCCCTGGGCGTCGACGCGGATGTCGCGGAGGGTCGCTTCGGGCGCGGTGGCCGAGGCGATGGCCGACGCGGCCAGCGGGGCGGCGTTGGCGAGGGTCGGCGAGGCCAGCGTCAGGCCCGTTGTGAGGGCGATGCCGAGGGCGGCGCCGGCGGCGACGGCGGGGACGAAGAAGCGGCCGCGGCGGCGGCGGGCAGAAGTGAGTGACGAGTCTGAGTGCATGACGAACGTACGATCCTTCGGGGGTTTCGCGCCGCGGGTATCGGCGCCGTGCGCCCTCGGGGCGGACACACAAGTGCCCGAGTCTGCCTCATGCCGTCTGGACGAGTCCCGGTGTTTTCCTGAACGAATCGTGGGAGGCGTTTTCCCTGAAAGTCCTGATCCGGGGCACGAGAAGGTGCTCTCCACGGTCGAGAACGAAAGGGGGGAGGATGCCGGAGTCCCGGCATCCTCCCCCCTTCAGGTAAGCGATTCAGACGGTGCGATGCGCCGTGTAGTAGGCGAGCAGGGCGCGGGTCGAGGCGTCCTGCGCGGCGATCGCCGCCGCGTCTCCCTCGATGGCCGGGGCGATCTGCAGGGCGAGCTGCTTGCCGAGTTCGACACCCCACTGGTCGAACGAGTTCACTCCCCAGATCACGCCCTGGGTGAAGGTGATGTGCTCGTACAGCGCCACCAGCTGGCCGAGCACCGACGGGGTGAGCGCCGGGGCGAAGATCGACGTGGTCGGCTTGTTGCCCGCGAAGGTGCGCGCGGCGACGAGGGCGCCGGTGGTGCCCTCGGCCTCGACCTCTTCCGCCGTCTTGCCGAACGCCAGCGCCTTGGTCTGCGCGAGGAAGTTCGACAGGAACAGCCCGTGCACGTCGCGCCCGTCGTCCGACAGCGGGTAGGCGGGGTTCGCGAAGGCGATGAAGTCCGCCGGGATCAGCCGGGTGCCCTGGTGGATCAGCTGGTAGAAGGCGTGCTGGCCGTTCGTGCCCGGCTCGCCCCAGAACACCTCGCCGGTATCGGTCGTCACAGGGGAGCCGTCCCAGCGCACGGACTTGCCGTTCGATTCCATCGTCAGCTGCTGCAGGTACGCGGCGAAGCGGCTGAGCTGCTGGGCGTAGGGGAGCACCGCGTGCGACTGGGCGCCGAGGAAGTTCGTGTACCAGACGTTCAGGAGACCCATCAGCACGGGCACGTTGCGCTCGAGCGGGGTCGTGCGCACGTGCTCGTCGACCGCGTGGAACCCGGCGAGCAGCTCGCGGAACACGTCGGGTCCGAGCTCGATCATGAGCGACAGGCCGATGGCCGAGTCGACCGAGTATCGACCGCCGACCCAGTCCCAGAACCCGAAGGCGTTCGCCGTGTCGATGCCGAAGGCGGCGACCTTGTCGAGCGCCGTCGACACGGCCACGAAGTGGTGGGCGACGGCATCCGTCCTCGCCTCGTCCGAGCCGTCGATCGCGCCGGCCGCTTCGAGTCCGGCCCAGAGCCAGTCGCGGGCGAGCCGCGCGTTCGTCAGCGTCTCGAGGGTCGTGAACGTCTTCGACGCGACGATGAACAGCGTCGTCTCGGGGTCGAGCCCCTTCGTCTTCTGCGCGAGGTCGGTCGGGTCGATGTTCGAGACGAAGCAAGCCTCGATGCCGGCGGTCGCGTAGGGCTCGAGGGCCGCCGAGACCATGACGGGGCCGAGGTCGGATCCGCCGATCCCGATGTTCACGATATGGGTGACCTTCTTGCCGGTCGCACCCGCCCACTCGCCGGAGCGCACGCGGTCGGCGAACGCCGTCATCGCGGTCAGCACCGACTGCACGTCGGCATCGATGTCCTGCCCGTCGACGACCAGCGGGGGCTGGGCGCCCGCTGGGCGGCGGAGCGCCGTGTGCAGCACCGCGCGGTCCTCGGTGGTGTTGATGTGCTCGCCGGCGATCATCGCGGCGTAGCGCTCGGCGACTCCGGTCTCCTCGGCGAGGCGCACGAGGGCGGCGAGGATCTCGTCGGTCACGAGGTTCTTCGACACGTCGACGTGCAGGTCGGCGAGCTCGAAGCTCAGCCGTTCGGCGCGGCGCGGGTCGATCGCGAACCAATCGCGCAGATCGGGGGCGAACGAATTGCGGAGGGAGCTGAGCTCGGCCCAGGCGGACGTGGTGGTGGCATCGACGGGAGCGGTCACGCCCCCTAAAGTACCCGCGCCGATGCGCGCGTTGGTTACGCGTTACTCACCGGCGGTCGGTGTCCGTTGTGAGCGCGCCTACCCTTGAGAAGGAGGTGCCATGCCCTATCCCTCGCCCGACCTGCGCCTGATCGCCGTCGACATGGACGGCACGCTGCTCGACGGCGACGGCCGGATCCCTGACGCCCTGTGGCCGTTGCTCGACCGTCTGCACGCCCGCGGCATCCGCTTCGCTCCGGCGAGCGGGCGCCAGCTCGCGACGCTCCAGCACGCCTTCGCCGAGCACCTCGACCACATGGTGTTCATCGCCGAGAACGGCGCCTACGTGGTCGAAGGCGACTCCGAGATCAGCTCGGACGCGATGGATGCCGCTTTCACGGCATCCCTCGTCGCCCGCCTGCGCGCGCTCGCCGTGGCGGGCCGCGACCTCGGCGTCGTCGTGTGCGGCAAGCGGTCCGCCTACATCGAGCGCGCGGATGCGCCGTTCCTCGCGGAGGTGCAGAAGTACTACGCGCGCCTGCAGGTCGTCGATGACCTGCTCGAGGTCGACGACCAGATCCTCAAGGTGGCGATCTTCGATTTCGCGGCGGCGGCGACCACGGCCCCCGCGCTCGACGACCTGCGCGCGACGCACCAGGTGGTCGTCTCGGGGCACCACTGGATCGACGTCATGAACCTCGGCGTCAACAAGGGCGTGGCCTTGCGCCGGCTGCAGGCGGCGACAGGGATCACGCACGAGCAGACGGCCGTGTTCGGCGACTACCTCAACGACCTCGAGATGATGGATGCCGCGGCACTGTCGTTCGCGATGGCCAACGCGCACCCGGATATCGCGGCCCGGGCGCGCTTCCGCGCTCCCTCGAACCTCGACCACGGTGTCATCACCACGATCGAGAAGCTCCTCGACGGCGTGCCTGACGCCGTCGCGTGACTCCACACGTCTCGTTCGTGAGCCGTCAGCGCGGGAGCGGCATTCATCCGGCGCGCGTCCGGCCGCGTCGGCCCCGCGTCGACCGCCGCGCTCGGTAGCGTGACCTGCATGGCGGTGAGTCAGACCAGGCGGGCGCGCGCGGCGCGGCGCCGTGCGCGACGCGTGGCCGCCGCGGACAACGACCTCACCCTCGACGAGTGGGAGGCGCTGCTCGAGGCGTGGGCCTCGTGCGCGTACTGCGGCACCGCGGTGGGCCCGTTCCAGAAGGACTGCGTGCTGCCCATCTCGCGCGGCGGCCGGTACACGTTCGAGAACGTCGTCCCTGCGTGCCGCTCGTGCAACGCGAGCAAGAGCAACGACGAGGTCACCGGGTGGCTGCGCCGCAAGCGTCTCGACGAGCGCGCCTTCCTGCTTCGGCACGTCGAGGTGCTCCGCGCCTGGCGCGGCACGGCGGAGGTGTTCGCAGAGGAGGCCGAGGAGGAGGTGGGCGCGCCGTGACGGTCGATATCCGTCCGTACGAGTCCCGCGACTGGGACGACATCTGCCGCATCCACGATGCCGCCCGCCTCGATGAGCTGAGGGGCGCGGGCCTCCTCGACGCGTACATCAGCCTCGCCGACACGTACGAGAACGAGGGCCTGTTCGACGACCAGGTGTGGGTCGCCGAGTACGAGGGGCGCGTCGCCGGCTTCATCGCGGGCAGCGTCGACCAGGAGGGCGGCGAGATCACCTGGATCTACGTCGACCCCGCCCGCTATCGCCGGGGCATCGGCCGCGCGCTCGTCGAGCACTTCATCGCGCGGGCGGGCGGGCCCGTCGAGCTCGAGGTGCTCGACGGCAACGCGGCCCGCGCGTTCTACGAGTCGCTAGGCTTCGTGCGCACGGCGACCACGAGCGGCAAGCTCGCCGGCAACGAGGCCTTCACCGCCACCGGCCACACGCTGGTGTGGACCCCGCCGCAGCCGTAATCGCCTGCACGAATGGGAAGCGGCCCGCGCGATTCGGGTTCGCGCGGGCCGCTGGTTCGGGGAACGGATGCTACTGAGCCGCGTAGCCGCCGTCGACGAGGTGGTAGCTGCCGCTGACGAAGGTGGCGGCATCCGATGCGAGGAACGCGACGAGGTTCGCGACCTCCTGCGAGTCGCCTAGGCGGCCGAGCGCGTGCTTGGCGGCCAGCGCCGCCTGCGCGTCGGCGTCGAGGTTGGCGTCGACCAGCGGGGTCCGGATGAAGCCGGGGCCGACCGCGTTGACGCGGACGCCCTGCGCGCCGTACTCCAGCGCGGCGTTCTTGGTGAGGCCGACGACGCCGTGCTTCGCCGTGACATACGCCGACGACATGGGGATGCCGACCGAGCCCAGCACCGACGAGATGTTGACGATGGAGCCGCCGCCGTTGCGGGCGATCGCGGGCGCCTGCGCGCGCGTGCCGTAGAACAACGCGTTCAGATTGATCTCGATGACCTTCTGCCACGAGTCGATCGGGTACTCGCCGATCGGCGCGGCGGCGCCCCCGATGCCGGCGTTGTTGACCGCGATGCGCAGGGGCGCGAGCGCCTCCGCGGCGTCGACGGCCGCCTGTCCGACCGCCGGGTCGGAGACGTCGCCGACGAACGCGACAGCGGTACCGCCTGCGCCCGTGATCTCGGCGACGACCGCATCCGCGGGATCCTGCCGCACGTCCGCGACGACCACCGCCGCACCGTTCGCGGCGAGAGTGAGGGCGACCGCCCGGCCGATGCCGGATCCGGCGCCCGTGACGATGGCGGAACGCCCCGCGACATCGTACGTAGCCATGATGTACCTCCGTAGACGGCGTCAGCGCGTGGCGCCGGGTTGTTTCTCCGACATATGTCGGTTACCTATGAGTTAACCTACACCTGTCGAAAAGATTCCCGGAGGTGGAATGGATCCCCGCAAGCAGCGCAGTCGCGACCGTCTGCACGCCGCCGCTCTCGCGCTCGCCACCGAGCGACCGATCTCGAGCCTCACCGTGACGCAGCTCGCCGACGCGGCGGGCGTGCACCGCTCGACGTTCTACGAGCACGCCGATTCGCCTTCCGGCCTCGTCGAAGCCGCGCTGACCGCCGAGCTCGACGTCCTGCGCGACGAGCTGATGAAGGACCGATCGGATGCCGCCACCGCGGTCGCCACGGTGACCGAGGGTGTCCTCCGCCACATCCTGCGCCACATCGACATCTACCGCCGCGAGCTGGCGGACGGGGGAGGGACGCTGCACGCGATGCTGAGCCGGCACTTCCGCGGCACGACCGAGATCCTGCTGGAACGCGGGCGCATACGGCTCCCGCTGACCGCCGACGGCGTCGCGGACTCGGCCGTCGCGGACGCCGCCGCACGCTTCCTCGCCGACGGCACGGTGGGCGTCATCGACGGATGGCTGCGGCATCCCCGTCCCCGTGTCGAGGACTTCCTGCGCGTCTATCTCGCACTGCTGCCGGAATGGTGGCCGCACCGCCCCGCGGTCTGACCGCCGGGCCGGCGGTCACGCCCGGTCGGACCGCCCGAGCAGCGCGATGCCGTCGAGCACCGCACGGTGCGTCGCGGGTGAGGCCAGCACCCGGAAGTGCCCGGCCGCAGGCACCGTGATGTTGGTGGCGCCGTCCAGGGCGCTGCCCTCGGGGATGTGCGGGTCGAACGGGCCGAAGATCGAGACGATGCGCCCGTTGATCGAGGTCTCGCGCCCGAGCTTGACGATCGTCTCGTCGTCGGGGAGGAACGCCCGGATGCTCGGATCGACGAAGATGCGTGCCCGCCGGGCGCCGGCGAAGGGGGTCGCGACGGCCACCAGTCCGAGGAGACCGAGCGGACGTGTGCCGGTGCGCGGCGTCGCCGCGGCGGCGGCATCCGACGGGTCCTCGCCCGAAGTGGCGGCCTTCGCCGCCTCGACCGCGGCGCCGGAGGTCACCAGTACGTGCTTGCCGATGAGCCCGCCCTTGCTGTGCGCCACGAGCACCACACCGGCCCGAGGCGCCGCAGCGTCGGCGAGCACGCGCTCGAGGCGGTCGGCGGTGTCGGGGATGCTGCGGCGGTTCACGCCGAGTCCGTGGACCACTCGCACCCGGTGCCCCGCGGCTGCCAGGGCATCTCCGAGGGGGCGGAGGAAGGTCCAGTGCTCGTACACCCCGGGGACGAGGTACACCTCGGGAAGCGCGGGGTCGCCCTGGCGCCAGGATGCCGGGATGGGACGCGGCCGGCCGATCGACCAGGGGAGCGAGAGCACGGCGAACTGGCGTCGCGCCGCATAGAGGTAGTCGGCCGCCCACCACAGGGCATGCCGTACCGGCGAGGAGCGCGGGGCTGCGCCGGACGCGGCACGGTCGACCATGGTGCGCAGTCTACGAGGGGGGCGGCAGGGCCGTGCCGCGCACGCCCGTGATCGCCGCTTCCACGACGGATGCCGCGAGCGCGTCGACGACGGGTGCCGGCTGCCAGCGCACGGGGCCGTGTACCGCGATCTCGGCGAAGCCGTGGACCGCCGACCAGCACGCCCACTCGGCGTAGGGTCGTCGATCGGCGGCGAGGGCCCCGGCATCCACCATCGCGTCGAGCGTGTCCATGAGCAGGCTGAACGGGGCGACGATCTCGTCGTCGAGAGTGACGATGGCGTCGCTGGCGTGGGTGTCCTGCGTGAAGAAGGCGGTCTCGAACCAGCCGGGTTCCGCGCGGGCGAAGTCGATGTACGCCAGCCCGACGCGGCGCAGGCGCTCGATGGTGGCCGCTGCGGGCGCGAGGCCGCCGGGGGTCGCGGCCACGCGAGCGGTGATCGCGGCGGCGAGGGCGAGCTGCGCCTCGCCGGCGACGGCGCGCACGAGAGCATCGCGGTCGGCGAAGTGCCGGTACGCCGCGTTGGGCGAGACGCCGGCGGCGCGGGTCGCCTCTCGGAGCGTGACCGCGCCGGGACCGCCGGTGCGCGCGAGCTGCAGTCCTTGCCCGATGAGGGCCTGTCGGAGGTCACCGTGATGATAGGTGCGCACGGGTGAAGTCATTGCGTCCTCCCGCCCGGGTGTGTACGGTGTGAACATTGCATGTGAACAGTGTCCACATCGAGCTTAGACCCTCGCTCTTCCCTCCCCGACCGAGAACACGCCTAAGGAATCGACATGAGTCAGACGAGCCCCGCAGGGCCCGCCGCATCCGACGAAGAGCTTCACGCGCAGCCCGGTCCACGGACGCTGCGCGCGTTCTACCAGGTGCTCGTCAACACGGCGCTCGCGAATGTGACCAGCAGTTTCCTGTGGTTCGCCCTGACGTTCTGGGTGTACCTCGAAACGCAGTCGGTGCTCGCCACGGCCATCATCGGCGGCTCCTACATGCTGCTCGTCGCGGTGTTCGGCGTGGTGTTCGGCGTGATCGTCGACCGCATGAAGAAGAAGGCCGTCATGCTGCTGTCGAGCATCGTGACCACGGTCGCCTATCTGCTCGCGGGCGTGATCTTCCTGACCACCCCCGAGAGCGCGCTGCTCGACTGGACCGGACCCTGGTTCTGGGCGTTCGCCGGCGTCATCCTCGTGGGCGGGGTCGTCGAGAACCTCCGCAACATCGCGCTGTCGACGACGGTCACCCTGCTCGTTCCCGCGGAGCGCCGCGATCGCGCGAATGGCCTGGTGGGCGCGGTGCAGGGCATCGCATTCATGGTGACGAGCGTCTTCTCCGGGCTGTCGATCGGTCTCCTCGGCATGGGGTGGACGGTCGCCATCGCCATCGCCGCCACCGGCGTCGCGCTGGTGCACCTGCTGTTCGTGCCCATCCCCGAGCGGGGCGTCGTCCACGTGGAGGGCGTGGCGCCTGCGGGCTTCAGCTTCCGCGGTGTGATCCCCGCGGTGATGGCGGTGCCGGGGCTGCTCGCGCTCATCCTGTTCGCGACGTTCAACAACCTCGTCGGCGGCGTCTTCATGGCCCTCATGGACCCGTACGGGCTGACACTGTTCTCGGTCGAGGCGTGGGGCATCGTCCTCGGTGTGACCAGCTTCGGCTTCATCATCGGCGGGGCGCTCGTGGCCAAGTTCGGACTCGGCAAGAACCCGGTCCGCACCTTGCTGCTGGTCAACATCGGGATCGCGCTGCTCGGCATGACCTTCGCCATCCGGGAGTGGTGGTGGCTGTACGCCCTCGGCATCCTGATCTTCATGGCCCTCATGCCGATCGCCGAGGCCTCCGAGCAGACGATCGTGCAGCGCGTCGTGCCGTATGAGAAGCAGGGACGGGTCTTCGGTTTCGCCGCGAGCGTGGAGTCCGCCGCCGCGCCGGTTTCGGCATTCCTCATCGGTCCGATCGCGCAGTTCTGGCTCATCCCGTACATGGAGTCGCCGCAGGGACAGGACACCTTCGGCTGGCTGCTCGGCGACGGCGAGGCTCGGGGCATGGCGCTGGCGTTCGTCGGGGCGAGCCTCGTGCTGCTCCTGGTCGTGCTGCTCGCGTTCGTCTCGAAGCCCTACCGCGAGCTGTCGGATGCGTACGCCGCAGCGCCCCCGTCACTGCACACGGATGATGACGAGGGCACGGATGCCGTAGCCGCGGGCGTCCGCCCGGCGGCAGACGATCTGCGCTCAGGGCTGCGCTGACGCCCGGACGGGTCGGCCGCGGCCGCTGCGATCGGCCAGGCCGGGGGCGATCTGCGCTCCGGCCTGCGCTGACCCCCGCCCGCCCGGCGCGGTGTCCCTGCGGCCTGCGGCGTTCGGCGTTGGGGTGGCACGAGTTGTGGCTACGTGCGGGGTGAAGCGACACTTCGTGACCCCTGGACTCGAGGTCAGAATCGCGTGAATCCTGCGGCCGCGGCTTCGTCGGGGCGGCCCGGATACACGTCGAGCGCGAAGCCGGCCGTGTCGACGGCGATCGTGAGCAGGGTCGCCCACTGGTCGATACGCGGCAAGGCAGGGTCGGGCGTCATGCAGATGTCCGCGTCGGCCCCCTGCCCGCCGCAGGCGGCGAGGGCGCGCGCGGTGGGGCTCAGCCCGGCGAGCCCACTGCGCACCGCGTCCAGGTGCGCGAAGCGCTCCCTCGTCGTGGAGTCGGCCGGTATCGTGTCGCCGGCGAACAGCCCGGCGTCGAGGAAGTGGTTGGTGTGCAGAAGCCACCCGTCGGCGGCGGGCTCGACGACGCCGAGGCCCGAAGGTGACAGCTCCAGCGAGGCGGCGGCGGAACCCGACGCATCTGACTCGAACACCGTCAGCACCGTCGACGCGCTCACCGTCGCGCTCGCCGCGATGCGACGCGCGTCGGCGATCGTGCGCGCTTCGTCGAGGATGCGTCGCGCGATCGCGTGCACGGGCACCCCGCCCGCGTCGGAGTCGGATGCGTGCGACAGGATGTTGAAGTGGAGGCCGAGGCCCGCGCTGTTGACGCCGATCTTGGCGGGCGTGCCGAATTCGGTGAACAGCTTCACGTCGAGACCCGCGCCCGAGGTGAACGCGAACAGCAGACCTTCCGGCACGAGGAAGTCGTGCCAGTCCCACGTCTGGATCGTCTGAGCAGCCTGGCCGGCGCCGACGTGGACCGCCGTCGAGCATTCGCCTTCCGCGCGCGGCGGCGCGGCGGCGAGGATCTCCGTGCGTGCCCCGACGGCGGCGACGTGCCACCGCTCGACCCACGCGGCATCGGCGATCGCGTCTGCCTCCGCGGCGAGTCCCGGCGCCCAGGACGCGAGCGCGGCGCTGCTGCGCTCGGCGATCCCGCGGACCTCGTCGGCCGAGACGCCGAGCTCGTCGAAGTGAGCCAGGTACAACGCCGCGGTGCGATGGAACTGCGGCGCGAACGCTGCGCCCAGCTCGCGACCGCGAGCCACCGGATCCTGGTGCGCGGATGTGGCGGTGCGAAGCTGCATGGTCTTCCTTCGGGTCATCGTGGACGGCTGGCAAGCACGCTAGAGACGTAAAACGTTTTATGCAATCCTGGTCGTCTCGAAGCCGAGGGAAGGGGGCGATGGTGTCACGTGCGGGGGTCACGATCCGCGACGTCGCGCGGCGCGCAGGCGTGTCGATCACGTCGGTCTCGCACGCCCTCAACGACAAGGGCACGATCAGCGAGAGCACGCGGGAGCGCGTGCGACAGGCGGCGGCCGAGCTGGACTATCAGGCGGATGCCTTCGCCCGCGGCATGCGCCAGGGGCGGATCGGAGTGATCGGACTCGTGATGCGTTCGCTCGATGCGCTCGGCGACTACACGCCCGACGGCGTCGACGTGTTCGTGCGCTTCGCGGGGATCCTTTCGGCGAAGGCGCTCGGCCGCGGGTGGAGCCTCACCCTCCTGCCGGACCTCACGCGCCGTCCCGTGCCCTCGATGGCGTTCGCGATGGACGGCTACGTGGTCATGAGCCCGCTCGAGGGTGACCCGGTGACCGAGTTGCTCGACGCGCGGGGGATCGCCTACGTGACCTATGGACGGGAGCCGACACGGATGGGTTTCGACAGCTGGGCGGCGGAGGACGATCGGGATGCCGCGCAACAGCTCCTGCGCCACCTCGAGGCGGCGGGGGCCGAGGAGGTCGCGCTCGTCCGCGGCACCGATCGCAACGCGTGGAACCTCGACTACACGGAGGTGTATCTGCGGTGGTGCGCGGAGCGCGCACGGGCGCCGCGGCTGTACGAGCAGCCGGAGGGCTCCGGCGTCGTCGGGGGAGAGCAGGTGGCCGATCGCATCCTCGTCGACGGACTGCCCGATGCGGTGCTGTGCCTCACCGGCCGGCACGCCGCGGGTGTGCAGCGGCACCTGCAGGACCGCGGCTTCGTGGTGCCGCGGGACGTCATGGTGGCGACCGGGTCCGACTCCGAGCACTCCCGGGCGAGCCGCCCGGCGATCACCGCGATCCAGATGAGCCCCGCCGACACCGCCGACGCGCTCCTGGACCTGCTTCAGGCGAAGCTCGACCGCGGGGGTTCGCCGGGCCCACGTCTGACGCGGTCGCGGCTGCGCCCGCGCGCCTCGACCCGATCCTGAGGGCCGGACGGCCGCGACGTCGCAGCCGGCGGATCCCCGGGCACCAGCTGTGCGGCGGGATCCGTCGCGGTCGGAGCGGCTCTCAGCGCGGATCGGTCGCGATCACCGGGACGCGGAACCGCCGGCGATAGGCGCCGGGCGGCAGGCCGGTGACCCGCTTGAACAGGCGGCGGAAGAACGCGGGGTCCTCGTACCCCACGTGCCAGCCGACCGCCTCGACCGAGTCCTCGGTCTGCTCCAGGCGCCGCTTCGCCTCCTCCACGCGGAGCCGCTGGACGTAGGCGAGCGGACTGACGCCCGTCGCCTCCGTGAAGCGCCGCTTGAACGTGCGCTCCGCGAGCCCCGACCGCACCACCAGCTGCTCGACCGGGGTGGCGATCGAGAAGTGGGTGCGTAGCCAGTCCTGGGCGTCGGCGACGACGGCATCGCCGTGGTCGGTCCGTCCTTCGAACACCATGTACGGCGCGAGACCGTCCTGGTGCCACTGCAGCGCGAACATGCGCGCGGTCTCCTGCGCGACACCGGCACCGGCGAAGCGGCCGGTGAGGTAGAGCACGAGGTCGTGCCACGTCGTGGATGCGCCGGACGTCACGAGCTCGTCGCGCGCGCCGGTCACCATGAGCGCCCGCTCCGGATGCACACGCATGTCGGGGTGCACCGCCCGCAATTGCGAGGCGTAGTCGTAGTGCACCGTGACGTCGTGGTCGTCGAAGCGGCCGGTCTCGGCGAGCAGGAAGATCCCCGAGCAGGCCGAGCAGAGCATCGCGCCCTGCTCGTGCATGCGCGAAGCCCACTCGACGAGCTCGGGGTAGCGGCCGGTCTCCCAGCCGTCCGGTCCGAGCACGATCGAGGGGACGATCACGATGTCCGTCGCGGCGATGTCGCCGACGGCCGCCGAGACCGGGACCGGCACGCCGCTCACGCCCATCAGCGGCCCCGCCTCCGCGCCGACGATCCGGGCACGGAAGGGAGCGGGCGCCGACGGGTCTCCGATCCTCATGACGGCGAACGCGTTGAGCACGTCGAGTACGCCGAACATCGTCGCGACCCCCGTGTCGGGCAGTGCGACGACGCTCACATCGAGCGTGCGTGCGGTCATCTCGGCTCCCTGGAACCACATCGTGGCACGAATGGACCGAACGAGGGTCGGGATGCCTCTGAACACAACGGCGCGGCATCCCGAGCATGGAAGCAGAAGGTCGATCGAACAGAAAGGACCGACACAATGACGACGAACACCGTCGACGAAACCGCGCTGAACGCGTTCGTGCTCCGTGCCGTGGACCACCTCGGCGCCGGCTACCTCGGGGTGATGGTGAGCCTGGGCGCACGCCTGGGGCTCTACCGGACACTCGCCGAGGCAGGCCCGCTCACCTCGCAGCAGCTGGCCGATCAGACAGGTTGCGCCGAGCGCTACGTGCGCGACTGGGCGTCCTCGCAGGCCGCCGCCGGCTACGTCGGCTACGACGCGGAAGCAGGCACGTTCTCGCTCACGCCCGAGCAGGCGCTCGTGCTGGCCGACGAGGACAGCCCCGTCTATCTGCCGCCCGCGTGGAACACGCCCGCGGCGATGTGGAGCGACGAGGCCCGGGCGCTGCACGCGTTCCGCACCGGTGAGGGCATCGCGTGGGGCGACCACGACCCCCGGCTCGCGCATGGGACGGCCGCGTTCTATCGCAACGGCTACCGCGCGAGCCTGGTGTCGCAGTGGCTGCCCGCGCTCGACGGCGTCGTGGCGGCCCTCGAGCGCGGCATCGCCGTCGCCGACGTCGGAGTGGGCCACGGGCACACGACCGTCCTCATGGCCGAGGCGTTCCCGTACTCGCGGTTCCACGGGTTCGACACGCACGGTCCGTCGATCTCGGAGGCGCGCCGCAACGCGCGAGAGGCGGGCGTGGAGGAGCGCACCGAGTTCGAGCAGGTGAGTGCGAAGGACTACGACACCCGCGGGTTCGGGCTGATCTGCTTCTTCGATGCGCTGCACGACATGGGCGACCCGGTCGGGGTGCTGCGTCACGCGGCGGACGCCCTGACGGCCGACGGCACGCTGCTGCTGGTCGAGCCGAACGCCGCCGATCGGCTGGAGGACAACTTCCACGTCGTCGGGCAGACGTACTACGCGGCCTCGAGCATGATCTGCACCGCCCATTCGATCGCGGACGGCGGGGAACTCGTGCTCGGAGCGCAGGCCGGTCCAGCCCACCTGACGGCGGTGCTGAACGAGGCGGGATTCTCGCGCGTGCGCGTGGTCGCCGAGACGCCGTTCAACCTCATCATCGAGGCGAGACGCTGACACCGACCTCGCACCGGACTCTCTCAGACGCAGGCGGCGGCTCCCCGATGGGAGCCGCCGCCATCGTCGTCAGTCGAGCTCGGGCGTGCGCGGGGGAGCGGTCCGCCGGGGGCGGAGCGCCTCGAACGCGGCGGCCCAGGCGAGCAGCTCGGGGTCGCTGTACGCGCGCCCGGCGATCGTCAGCCCGACCGGCATGCCGATGTCGTCCATCGTGCCCATCGGAACGGTGACGGTCGGGACGCCGAGGTGGCGGATCGCGAGGTTGCCGTTGGCGACCCAGACGCCGTTGCGCCAGCCGAGATCGGCGGACGCCTCGTTCACGTCCATGTCGGCGGGGCCGACGTCGGCGACCGCGGGGAAGACCACGGCGTCGAGGCCGAGGTCCGACATCCACTCCTCCAGGTCCCGGCGGCGGGTCTCCTCGAGGCCGCGCACGCCGTCCTCGATCTCGGGAATGTCGGTGAACGACGCGTACGGGTGCTCGCGCACCTGTGCGGGGTAGGTCGCGATGTCGTCGTCGAACCCGGTGTAGCGGTCGGGAAGCGCGCCGGGCGGATGCGGGAAGATCGCAACAGGGTCGACGTCGTCGAGCCGGTCGAGTGCCGGGTCTCCGTTCGCCCGCAGGAAGTCGTCCCACGCCCAGGCCGAGAGATCGACGATCTCGCGGTGCAGGAACTCCGGGCTCACGAGTCCGCGCGTCATGACGGTCGGCGCCCCCGGGCGGTCGCCCTCGTAGTTCGTCACGACGGGGAAGTCGACCTCCACGATCTCGGCGCCGGCGGACTCCAGATCGCGGCGAGCCGTCCCCCAGAGCGCGATCACCGACGCGCGGGTCTCGACGCGCGTGCCCGTCGGTCCGCCGATGCCGCCGTCGGGGTTCGTGCCGGCCTCGGCGTCGGCGTTGATGTACATCCGCGGCACGCCGAAGCGGCGGCCGGCGAGCGTCGCGCGGGCCGTGTCGGCGTCGGCCGAGCCGAGCGCCGGGTACGAACCCGGGCGCGTGGCGGCGGCATCCGGGAGCGGGATCCACGGCTGAGTGCGCCAGAAGTCACCGCGGGTCTCGGGGTCGCGGGCGACGAGCACGTCGAGGATCTCGAGCATGTCGGCCATCGTGCGCGTGTGCGGCACGACCACGTCCATGGTGGGCACGAGCGGCCAGTTGCCGCGCACCGAGATCACACCGCGCGAGGGCGTGTACGCGCACAGCGCGTTGTTCGACGCCGGCGCCCGGCCGCTCGACCAGGTCTCCTCGCCGAGCCCGAAGGCGGCGAACGACGCGGCGGTCGCGGTGCCCGAGCCGTTGGACGATCCCGATCCGAACGCCGACGTCAGGTAGTCCGCGTTGTACGGGCTCTCGGCGCGGCCGTACACGCCGCGCTGCATGCCGCCGTTGGCCATCGGGGGCATGTTGGTGAGGCCGATCAGCACGCAGCCGGCCGCGCGCAGCCGCTCGATCGAGAACGCGTCGCGCTGTGCGACGAGGTCGGCGAACGCGGGAGAGCCCGCCGCCACGGTGAGCCCCTTCGCCAGGAACGAGTCCTTCGCCGTGTACGGGATGCCGTCGAGCGGCCCGAGCGCACGGCCCTCGGCGCGCCGGACATCGGATGCCGCGGCATCGGCCCGCGCATCGGGATTGCGCACGACCACGGCGTTGAGCGCGGTGCCGGTGCCGGGCGCGTCGAACGCGTCGATGCGGGCGAGGTACGCGTCGAGGAGCTCGACGGCGGTGACGGCGCCGGACTGCAGCGCCGAGCGGAGCTGGGCGATCGTCGCCTCGACGACCGGGACGTGGCGGGTCACCGGGTCACCGCCGGCTGCTGCTGCGTGATGCAGTGGATGCCGCCGCCGCCGGCGAAGATCTGGCGGGCGTCGACGGTCACCGCGCGGCGCCCGGGGTAGGCGGCCTCGAGGATCTCCCGCGCCTGCGCGTCCGCGCGCTCCTCGCCGAAGCCGCAGGCGATCACGCCGCCGTTGACGACGAGGTGGTTGACGTAGCTGTAGTCGACGAAGCCCTCGCCATCGCGCAGCGTCTCGGGTGCGGGCAGATCGATGATGTCGAAGCTGCGGCCCGCGGCATCCGTCTGCTCCGACAGGAACGCGCGCAGCGCGCGCGAGACCTCGAAGTCGGGGTGCTCGGGGCTCTGCTGTGCGTGCAGCAGCAGGCGGCCGGGAGTCGGGATCGTCGCGACGATGTCGACGTGACCGTTGGTGCCGAAGTCGTCGTAGTCGCGGGTGAGGCCACGGGGGAGCCACACCGCCTTCGTCGCGCCGATCGTGCGGTAAAGCTCCGCCTCGACGCGCGCCTTGTCGGCGAAGCGGTTGCGGCGCGGGTCGAGCTGCACGGTCTCGGTGACGAGGATGGTGCCCTCACCGTCGACGTGGATGCCGCCGCCCTCGTTCACGAGCAGCGAGCTGACCACCTCGGCTCCCACCAACCCTGCGGTGAAGCGGGCGTGCTCGGCGGCCTCGGCCCACGACGCCCACTCGGGAGCGCCCCAGCCGTTGAAGACCCAGTCGACGGCGCCGAGGATGCCGGGGCGATCGTCGTCGACGACGAATGTGGGGCCGTGGTCGCGGAACCAGAACTCGTCGACGGGCGTCTCGACGATCTCGATGCCCGAGTCGAGCATGCGCCGCGCGCGATCGGACTTCGACGGATCGACGAGGATCGTCACCGGCTCGAAGTCTGCGACGGCGTTGGCGACGGCGCTCCACGCCGCGTAGAAGCGCTCCTGCTCGGCCGGGTCGTCGCCGAGCGTCGGCCCCTCGTTGGGGAACGCCATCCACGTGCGCTCGTGCGGATCGCCTTCGTGCGGCATCCTCCAGGCCATCGTCGCCCTCATCTCTGCTCGGCTCGCGGGGAGGTCCGGCTTCGGGTGGTCGTAATTGATCTATCGATCAATAGAGAAGATATCTATGCTGGCGAGAACATGTCAAGCACATCCTCGCGACCGCGCACCCGCAAGGCTCCCGCTGAACGCGCCGCCGAGATCGTCGCCGCGGCGACCGCGATCGCGCGCGAGCACGGTCTCAGCGCTCTCACCCTCCGCGCCGTCGCCGAGCGGGCCGGCGTCGCCTCCGGGCTCGTCGCCCACTACCAGCCGTCGATGGACGACCTCGTGGCGCGTGTGTACGCCGACCTCGTCGAGGAGGAGGTGCGCGACGTCGAGCAGGTCGTCGGCGCCATCGCCGACCCGGCGGCGCGGCTCGGCGCGCTCATCGACACCCTGATGGACGGCGCACGCGAAGAGCTCACCGTCGTCTGGGTCGAAGGGTGGGCGATGGCGCGCCGCAACGACGCGCTCGCAGTCGCGGTCCGCGCGCAGATGCAGCGGTGGCAGACGCTCGTCGAGGCGATCGTGGCGGACGGATGCCGCACCGGCGCGTTCTCGACGACCGAGCCCGGCGAGGTGGCGTGGGAGCTCATCGGCATGATCGACGGGCTCAACGCCCAGTCGCTGGCGCGCGGCACCGACACCACGCGCTTCGCCCTGCGCACCGCCCGCGCCGCCGAGGCGCTCGTGGGGGCGCGGCCCGGATCGGTTCCGGTCAACGCATGAGCCGTATCCGATGGGATGAGATCCCGCCGGCCCTCAGGGCCGCGATCGAAGACGTGCTGGGCGAGCCGGTCGTGGCGGCGCACTCGCAGCCCGGCGGCTACTCGCCCGGGTCGGCCGACCGCGTCGTCACAGCGTCCGGCCGTCGCGCGTTCGTCAAGAGCGCGGGGCTGTCGGTGAATCCCGAGACGCCCGGCATCCATCGCGCCGAAGCTGCGGTGACGGCATCCCTTCCCGAAGCCGTTCCCGCGCCGGCGCTCATCGGTTTCGTCGAGCACGAGGACTGGGTCGCGCTCGTGCTCGAAGACGTCGAGGCGCGGCATCCGTCCACCCCCTGGCAGCCGCGCGAGCTGCAGGCCGTCCTCGACGCGCTGCACGCGATGGGATCGGCGCCGCTGCCGGCTGAGGTCGCCGTCACGGAGCTGCCCGACGCGATCGCCGGCGACGCCGGGCACTGGCGGAGCATCGACACGTCGGCGATGCCGGCGCTGCCGCGCGGTCTCGACGACTTCGTCCGCGAGCACCACGAGGAGCTGACGGATGCCGCGGCCCGCGCTGTCGAGGACGTGCGAGGCGACCGGCTCGTGCACTTCGACACGCGCGCCGACAACATCCTGCTGCGCGACGACGGCACCGTCCTCCTCGTCGACTGGCCGTGGGGTGCGCGAGGCGTGCCGTGGTTCGACGCGCTGTCGCTGCTCATCAACGTCCGCTACTACGACCCCGGCGCCGACATCGAGAGACTGGTAACAGCGCATCCCGTCTTCGAGGGGATGCCGGCGGATGCCGCCACGCGCGTGCTCGCCGGGTTCGCCGGCCTGTTCCTCGGCTCGTCGCTGCGGCCTGCGCCGCCGCGGATGCCGACCCTGCGCCGGTTCCAGCGCGACCAGGCCGTGGTGACGCTGGACTGGGTGCGCGAACGCTGGGAGGGTTGAGACCCGTGGGCGAGCTCGACGATCCGGTGGTGGTGCAGTTCCCGCTCCGCGGAGAGGGCTGGATGGCCGTCACGACACCCGCCGCCCGCATCCCGAGCCACGGTGTCGACATCCTCGGGCAGCGTTTCGCCTTCGATTTCGTGCGCGTCGACGACCGGCCGGGCGTTCACGTGCACCCGGCCTCGACCTTCACCGCCTCCACCGTGGGCGGACGCACGGACGAGTGCTACGCGTGGAACGCGCAGATCCATGCGCCGTTCGATGCGGAGGTGGTGGCGACATCCGACGGCGTCGCCGAGCGCCGGTGGATCAATCCCGTCCGCGAGGCGGCGCGGATGGTGTGGAACGCCATCACATTCCGTCCCGACAGGATCCCGGCGATCCTCGGCAACCACGTGATCCTCCGCGCCGGAGACGTCTACGCGGGCTTCGCGCACCTCCGGCCCGGCACCGTGCGGGTGCGCGTCGGTGACGGCGTCGCTGCCGGCGACGTCATCGGCAACGTCGGCCACACCGGCAACTCGACATCGCCGCACCTGCACTTCCAGCTGATGGACTCCGCCGACCTCATGAGCGCGAAGGGCATCGCATGCGCGTTCGCCGCCTACGATGTGCGCGCGGACGACGGCTCGTGGCGCCGCGTGGAGCGCGGCATCCCGGGCTCGCGCGAACGCATCCGCGCGATGGACGGCGGCCCGGTGGCGTAGCGCTACCGCCTCCGGCTTCGCGCCGCAAGCCCCCTCCGCGGGAGCTCGCAGCGCCGTACTTTCGGGGCATCGAAGGGAGAACGCCATGACCACCCAGAACCCGTACCCCGGACCGATCCGCGACGACGACGACCCGATGCTCGACGACGGCACGGCCGGCGATGCCGACGGCATCCTCGACCCGATCCTCGACGCCGACGACGACCGGCCGCTCGATCCCGACTTGGACGACGACCAGCTCGACAGCGCTGCGGCCGATGAGCGCGCGGCCACCGCGGGCACCCTCGACGTCGACGATCGCCCGTGAGGCCGGGTGCACGCAACGGTGCCCGCGCGGCGGAACAGGGCCAGGATGGAGGAATGAACGCGATCCCGACCGTGATCCTGAACGACGGCGCCTGGTTCCCCGAGCTGGGCCTGGGCACCTACAACCTGCGCGGCGAGGAGGGGATCGAGGCGATGGTCGCCGCGATCGACTCCGGGTACCGCCTGCTCGACACCGCCGTCAACTACGAGAACGAGCGCGAGGTGGGCGAGGCCGTCCGTCGCAGCGGAGTGGATCGCGAGAAGCTCCTCGTCACCTCGAAGATCCCGGGGCGCCATCACGGCCGCCAGGAGGCCATCGACAGCATCAAGGGATCCCTCGACCTGCTGGGCCTGGACCGCATCGATCTGCACCTGATCCACTGGCCAAACCCCAGCGTCGGCCGGTACGTCGAGACGTGGCGCGGCATGATCGAGGCCCGCGACCAGGGTCTCGTGCGGTCGATCGGCGTCTCGAA
This sequence comes from Microbacterium sp. ZW CA_36, assembly GCF_044987475.1. Taxonomy (NCBI): domain Bacteria; kingdom Bacillati; phylum Actinomycetota; class Actinomycetes; order Micrococcales; family Microbacteriaceae; genus Microbacterium; species Microbacterium sp. ZW CA_36. The sequence goes on along the minus strand of NZ_JBJDRL010000049.1, from coordinate 10,748 downwards.
CTTCACCGAGGACCAGCTCACCGAGCTGATCGAAGAGACCGGCGTCGCGCCCGCCGTGAACCAGGTGGAGCTGCATCCGTACTTCCCGCAGGAAGCACTGCGTGCGTTCCACCGGACGCACGGCATCCGCACCGAGAGCTGGAGTCCCCTCGCACGCCGCAGCGAGCTGCTGACGGAGCAGCTCATCCATGAGCTCGCCACGGTCCACGACGTGACGCCGACGCAGGTCGTGCTGCGCTGGCACTCGCAGCTCGGCAGCACGCCGATCCCGAAGTCCGCCGACCCCGACCGCCAGCGCGAGAACGCCGACGTGTTCGGCTTCACGCTCACCGACGACCAGGTCGCCGTGATCAGCGCGCTCGAGCGCGGACGCCTCTGGGACGGCGACCCCCTCACCCACGAGGAGATGTAGCCGCCCGTTCAGGCGTCGGGAAGCGCGTCGAGCCACTCGGTGAAGGTCTGGGTGCCGCGGAGGGCGTCGGCGCCAGGCAGGAGCGCACCCGAGCGGAATGCCCGGCCGAGCGTGCCCGGCGTGTTCACGACCGGCAACGGGGCGCGATAGCCGATCGCGTGCGCGTAGCGGTGCACCATGTCGGCGAGGCTCTCCTCGCGCGGACCGCCGAGGTCGGTCGTCCGTCCTGCCGGACCCCGTTCGGCGAGGTCGACGAGGTGCTCCGCCACCTCCCGGACGGCCACGGGCTGGATACGGCCCGTCGACGCGACGTGGGCGCCGGCGTGGGTGCGATGGAACATCATCGCGGCATACTCGTGGAACTGCGTGGTGCGCAGAATCGTCCAGGGCACGACTCCGCCGGCCACCAGTCGCTCCTGCGCGAGCTTGCCGGCGTAGTAGCCGTCGGGCGCGGCTTCGGCGCCGACGATGGTCAGCACGAGGTGATGCGGCACGCCGGCGGCCCGCTCTGCGGCGAGCAGGTTCCTGGTCGCCCCGGCGAAGAACATCACCGACACGTCGGGCTTCGCCGTCACCACGTTCGTGACGTCGATCACCGCGTCGATGCCGTCGAGCGCACCGGCCAGACCGGCGCCGCTCAGCAGCTCCACGCCGGTGCGCCGCGACAGGACGACGACGTCGTGGCCGCGCCCGCGCGCGATCGCGGCGACGTGTTCGCCTGTCATCCCAGTGCCGCCGGCGATGGCGAGTCTCACGGATCCTCCTGCGCACGTGAGCACGGCGCCCCGGAGCCGACTCCCACCCAGGGTATCCGCCGCGCGCAGCCGATACGAGGGCGGGGCACGAGCGGCCCGGGCCCGCTCGGGGGAGAGTATGCGGCCGAGCGGCTCACGGCTGCGGCACGACGAGCGCACCGCCTCCGCTCGGGGTCAGGGGGCGGCAGGGCGCGCAGATACGCGCGCTTCCGTTCACGTCGCGCAGCTGCGCGCGCTTCAGTTCACGTCGCGCAGCCAGTCCGCGAACGTCTGCGTGGTCAGCACCGCATCGCTCCCCGGCAGGGCGAGGCCGGCGCGCATCGCCTTCATCTGCGCTCCCGGCAGACTCACCGAAGGGATCCATCCGCGATGGCCGGTGCGTCGCGCGTATGCCTGCACCATCTCATCCAGGGCCTCCTCACGCGGCCCGGCCAGATCGGCGGCGCGGCCCTGCGGCGCGCTGGTCGCGAGCACCGCGAGATGCGCCCCGACGTCCCGCGCCGCGACCGGCTGCACGCGCGCCCGCGGGGCGAGGTGCAGCGGTCCGAGCCGGGCCCGGTCGAACAGCTGCCCTGCGAACTCGTGGAACTGGGTCGCCCGCAGGATCGTCCACGGTACGGCTGCCACCTCGACCACCCGCTCCTGCGCGAGCTTTCCGGCGTAGTAGTCGTGCGGCATCCGATCGATCCCCACGATCGACAGCAGCAGCAGATGACGCACGCCCGCGCGCCCGGCCGCGGCGACGAGGTTGCCGGTGGCGGTCTGGAAGAACCGGATGGCCGCATCCGCCGACAGCGTCGAGATGTTCGCGGTGTCGATCACCGCGTCGACACCGTCGAGCGCGGCGTCCAGACCCGCCCCGGTGGTGAGATCGACTCCTGTGGCCCGGCTGAGCACGACGGGGTCGTGTCCGTCCGCGCGCACCGCGTCCACGACGTGGCTCCCGACGACGCCCGTTCCTCCGGCGACCGCGATCCTCATGACATCACTCCTTCCGTCCCGCCCGCTGCGGGATGCTCTCGAGATTCCGACGACGCAGCGCGCGAGAATGTGAGCGCCGGCCTCACATTCGCCTCGTGTGGGTCGTCGGATCTGTGAGAGGGGAGCCGGATGCCGCCCACCGATGAGGTCGAGAGCGAACGTCGTGCGCTGCTGGGCCTGTGCTACCGCATGCTCGGCACGGTCGCCGACGCCGAGGACGCCGTACAGGAGACCTACGTGCGCTGGCTGCGACTGTCGGACGCGGAGCGCGCCGCGATCCGCAGTCCGGGGGCATGGCTCGCGCGGGTCGCCGGTCGCGTGTGCCTCGACATGCTCGGATCGGCGCGCGCCCGCCGCGAGCGGTATGTGGGGGAATGGCTGCCTGAGCCGGTGCCGGACGACTCGCCGCTCGCGGCATCCGTGTCGGTCGATCCCATCGACAGCGTCACGCTCGACGATTCGGTGTCGATGGCGCTCCTGGTGCTGCTCGAATCGCTCACCCCCGCCGAGCGGGTCGCCTTCGTGCTGCACGACGTCTTCGGCGTGCCTTTCGCCGAGGTCGCCGAGACGGTGGGACGCAGTCCCGATGCCGTACGTCAGCTCGCCTCGCAAGCGCGGCGCCGCGTCCGGGAGCACCGCGCCGGCGCCGCCTCGCGGGAGCAGCACGACGCCGTGGCGCGCGCGTTCGCGGCGGCGACGTCGACGGGCGACCTCGAGGCGCTCGTGTCGGTGCTCGATCCCGACGTCGTGCTGCGCTCCGACGGCGGCGGACGCGTATCGGCCGCCCTGCGACCGGTTCGCGGCGCCGACCGCGTGGCGCGGTTCCTGCTGGGACTGCCGCGCCTGGAGCCCGAGGCGGTGGTCGGCCCGATCGGGACCCCGGACGGGCTCGGATTCCTCGCGACGCTCGACGACGAGCCCAGCGCCCTCGTCTCGCTGCGCGTGCGCGACGGCCGCATCGCCGACGTATACATCATGCGAAACCCCGACAAGCTGACCCAGTGGCGCTGAGGATCCGTCGTTCCGAGGTCTGAGACCGGTCGGTTAGCGTGGAGCCCATGGCGACCCCCTTCGACTCTCTGGACGACTACATCGCACTGCCCCGGGTGGAGGCGCTCGCCCTCTCGCCCGACGGGCAGACCGCCGTGCTCACGGTGGCGGCGCTCAAGAAGGACGGCACGGGCTACGAGCGCGCGCTCTGGGCCGTGCCGGCCGACGACGGGGGCGCGCCGCGACGGCTGACGCGTTCGGCCAAGGGCGAGGCGGGCGCCGCGTTCACCGCGAGCGGCGACATCCTGTTCGTGTCCGCGCGTCCCGACTCCGAAGGCGACGCCGACGACGAGTCCGGCCAGCTGTGGCTGCTGCCGGCCGCCGGCGGCGAAGCACGCCCCGTGACGCGGCTCGTGGGCGGTGTCGACGGCATCGCCGCGACCGCCGAGGCATCCGACCGCCTCGTGATCTCGGCATCCCTCCTTCCGGGGGCCGACACGCTCGAGAGCGAGGCGTCCCTGCGCGGCAAGCGCAAGGAGAAGAAGGTGTCGGCCATTCTGCACGACACCTATCCGGTGCGCTTCTGGGACCACGACCTCGGCCCCGCGGAGCCGCATCTGCTGGCGATCGACGTCGACGCGCTCGAAGACACCATCGCCGCTGAGGTCGCGGAGGCCGCAGCCGAGGATGAGCGGGCGGCCGAGGCAGCACAGCATGCCGTGCCGGGCGCGGATGCCGACCCGTCGGCATCCGATGCGGAAGTGAAGCCGTACCCCGCCACACTGCCCCGCCCGCGCGACCTGACGCCCAGGCCCGGGCGCTCGGCCGACCACGCCGACGCGGCCCTCACCCCGGACGGGACCATCCTCATCGCCTCGATCGAGCGCCGCGAGCAGCGCGCCGGCCGCCGCGTGATCGTCGCCATCGACACCGAGAGCGGCGAGCGCACGACGCTGTTCGACGAGGTCGACGTCGACTACGAGATGCCCGCCGTCAGCCACGACGGCACGCGCCTCGCGTATCTCCGCACCGTCAAGAGCACGCCGGCCGGTCCCACCGACTACGAGGTGTGGGTCGCGGCCGTCAACGGCTCCGGCGCCCGGCGCATCGCCGCCGACTGGGACCGCTGGGTGTCATCGTTCGCCTTCGCCGCCGACGACTCCGCGCTCATCGCCACCGCGGACCACGACGGCCGAGGACCGGTGTTCCGCCTCCCGCTGGACGGCAGTGCGCCCGAGCGGCTCACCGACGACGACTTCGCGTATGCCAACGTGCTGGTCGACCGCAGCACGGGCGACCTCGTCGCCCTGCGCTCCTCGTGGGTCGTGCCCCCGCATCCGGTCCGCATCTCGGGCGACGGCACGGTCACCCCGCTCGCGACGCCGGCGGCCACTCCTCGCGCACCGGGCTCGATCACCGAGGTCGAGACCACGGCCGAGGACGGCGCTCGCGTGCGCGGCTGGCTGCTGCTGCCCGACGGCGCGTCGGCCGAGGCCCCGGCTCCGCTGCTGCTGTGGATCCACGGCGGTCCGCTCAACAGCTGGAACGCCTGGAGCTGGCGCTGGGCGCCGCTGCTCGCTGTGGCGCGTGGCTACGCGGTGCTCCTGCCCGACCCGGCGCTGTCGACCGGCTACGGCCTCGACTTCATCGCCCGCGGCTGGAACAGCTGGGGTCACAAGCCCTACACCGACCTGCTCGCCATCACCGACGCCGTCGAGGCCCGCGACGACATCGACCAGACGCGCACGGCAGCGATGGGCGGCTCGTTCGGCGGCTACATGGCCAACTGGGTCGCCGGTCACACTGACCGCTTCCGTGCGATCGTGACGCATGCCAGCCTGTGGGCGCTCGATCAGTTCGCCGGCACGACCGACAGCTCGGAGTACTGGCAGCGGATCTTCACGCCTGAGGCGATGGTCGAGCACTCGCCGCACCAGTTCGTGCGCGACATCCGCACGCCGCTCCTCGTCGTGCACGGCGATAAGGACTACCGCGTGCCGATCGGCGAGGGACTGCGGCTGTGGTCGGAGCTCGCCGAGCACCACGCCGACGCGGACGGCCGGATGCCGCACCGCTTCCTGTACTTCCCCGACGAGAACCACTGGGTGCTCAAGCCGCAGCACGCCGTGATCTGGTACGAGACCGTGTTCGCCTTCCTCGCCGAGCACGTGCAGGGCGAGGAGTTCCAGCGGCCCGAGCTGCTCGGCTGAACCTCGCCGTCGACTGCCGGAGCCCGGGACGCGATTCAGGACGCGTGCCGGACTTCGCAGTCGCTTCCCGGCGACAGGATCGCCTCGTGGCCGTCGTCGAAGCGCACCACCAGCAGCGGATTCTCGCCGCTGCCGCGGACCTCGATGACCTCCCCCGCGCGTTCCGCCGCTCCCACGATGCGGCCGTGGATGACCACGCGATCGCCGACGCTCGCCTGCATGGGGACCACCTCCTGGCGCTCACCATACGACGCCCCGGACGCCAGGGGTAGAGGCATCCGCGACGGCGCGGCGGTCGGCCTAGAGCTGTGCGCCGTCGTCGTCGCGGTTCTCGAGCCCGACGCTGCGCCCGCGCCACGACTCGTAGGCCATGAGCCAGCCGATCGACACGGCGGCGGCGAGAACGACGCCCAGCAGCACGCTGCCCCAGATCAGTCCGAAGACGATCCCCAGTGTGAACAGGAGCGCCGTGCCGAGCGCCCAGCCCGAGTGCCCGCGCGTCCAGCCCTTGCGTGTCGTGGTCATGCCGAAAGCCTAGGGCGCGACAGGCGACACGGGCGCTGCGATCGTCGTGGCTCTGGGTAGGTTGGAGGTCGACGACCACGCACACGGAACGGATGTCATGACCCTCAACGTCAGCCCGCTCACCCTCGGCACCTCCGGCCTCGGACGCGACACCGTCCCGGGCTCACCCGAGGAGGAGGCCGCCGTCGCTTTCGCGGAGCAGCTCTTCGCGAGCACGCACGCGTTCCTCGACACCTCGAACAACTATGCGGGCGGACGCTCGGAGGCGGTGCTCGGCCTCGCCATCGCCCGCATCGGGACGGATGCCGCGACCCGCGTCATCTCGAAGGTCGACTGCGATCCCGAGACGGGCGCGTTCGATCGGGAGCGGGTGCTGCGGTCGTTCGACGAGACCGTGGCGCGCCTCGGCGTCGACCGCCTGCCGCTGCTGCACCTCCACGACCCGTACACGGTGACCTTCGACGAGGCGATGGCGCAGGGCGGCGCCGTGGAGGGACTCATCGAGCTGCGAGAGTCCGGCCGGGTCGACGCCATCGGTGTCGCCGCCGGGCCTGTCGGCCTCATGGCCCGCTATGTCGGCACCGGCGTCTTCGACGCGGTGCTCGTGCACAATCGGTTCACGGTGGTCGACAGCTCGGCCGAACCGGTGTTCGCCGACGCGCACGAGCGCGGGATGACGGTGTTCAACGCAGCGCCGTTCGGCGCCGGCATCCTCGCCACGGGCACGAAGGAGGGGGCGATGTACGGCTACCGCCCCGCGACGCCCGAGCTGCAGGAGTGGGTCTCGCGACTGGAACGCGTCTGCGCGTCGTTCGGCGTGAGCCTGCCCGCCGTGGCGCTGCAGTACTCCCTGCGGTCGCCCCTCGTCGACTCGACCGTGGTGGGCCTGTCGTCGGCGCAGCGCCTCACGCAGCTCGATGCCCTCGCCGCGACGCCCGTGCCGGACGACCTGTGGACCGAGCTCGAGTCGCTCGGCCCCGCGCCGTCGAACATCGACGACAGCGCCTACGCCTGACGCGGGGCCGGCGAGCGGGCCGGGCGGGGGGAGTGCTCCGAACCGAGACCGGGCTCACGTGCCGGGCGGCCGTCCGGGCTGCGCTCCGAACCTGAGCCTGGCCCCCGGCGACGCGCCGGGGGCCGGTCTCCCGCTCAGGACTGCTGCGCGTTGACCGCGACCATCCAGTCGATGCCGTAGCGGTCGGTGAGCATGCCGAACCGGCCGCCCCACGGCGGTGTGTCGTACGGCATGGTGATCGATCCGCCGTCGGCGAGCTTGTCCCAGAACCCCTGCAGCGCTGCCTCGTCGTCGCCGCTCACCGAGACCGAGATGCCGGCCGGCTTCTCGTAGGGCATGCCGGTGGGCGTGTCGGCGCCCATCAGGACGAAGCCGTCGGGGCTGGTGAGCTGCGCGTGCATCACGAGGTCGTTCTCGGCGGGATCCTGCACCATGCCCTCGTACTGGCCGAACGTGTCGATCGTGAGATCGCCGCCGAACACGGACTGGTAGAAGGTCATGGCCGCGCGGGCTTCGTTGCGGAAGGAGAGATACGGGTTGAGGCTGGGCATGTCGAACTCCTGAAGTGGATGGTGGATGCCGCGCCCGGCCGCGTGGCGGGTCCCAGTGTGGCCGGGGCCTCCGACATCCACAAGGACCCCCTACGCGGCTCAAGGGGCGGCAGCAAGCTCGCGGTTCAGGCAGGCAAGCAGGCCGCGCGGCTCAGCGGGCGCGGTGATCCTCGGGGTGCAGGCGCGGTCCGCGGCGGGGCTCGCGCACGCCGCTCGCGCCGATCAGCCGGATCACGCGCTGGCGCTGACCGGGCCAGGCGGCGAGGAGCCGCAGCATCCCGTCATCGTCGACGCGGTGTCCGGTGAGGGCGAAGCCGACCTCGTGGGCGAGGTGGTAGTCGCCGACGCTGACGGCGTCAGGGTCGCCGAGGGCCCGGATGCGGGTGTCGGCCGAGGTCCAGGGGCCGATGCCGTGCTGGCTGACGAGCACACGGTCGACTGCCTCGCCGTCCTCGGCGGCGAGCACGGTGCGCACGATGGCATCGCCGCGTCGAGCGGCTCGCACCACGGTCTTGGACTGGGGCGGCTCGAGCCCGGCGCGATGCCAGACCCACGACGGGACGTGCTGCCAGCCCTCGACGGTCGGCGGTGCGAACATCGGCGCCGGCGTCGGACCGGGCGCGCGCTCGCCGCACCAGGTGACCACGCGCCGCCAGGCGGCGAACGCCTGCATGCCCGTGACCTTCTGCTCGAAGATCGCCGCCACGAGCGCATCGAACACGAGACCCGTGCGCGACAGGCGGAGTCCGGGGTTGCGGTGGTGCGCGGCGGCGATGAGCGGATGCCGGCTCGCATCGAAGTCTGCGCCGTCGTCGTCTGCGCCGCACAGCGCGGGCAGCTGCGACAGCGCCCATTCGCGACCGGGGCCCCACGCGGCGCCGCGGATCACGCCGGGGTGGGTCTCGCGGATCGCGAGGGTGGCGATGCCCGCGGGAGTGCGGCTCACGCGCCAGATGACTGCTCCGGAGACCGACATCGTCGGGTCGCCGGCACCGCGCCGCTGGTACAGCACGGTGCGACGAAGGTCGAGCGGATGGCGTGGCCGGTACTCCGTCTCGAGCGGCCGGCCCGGATCAGGGCGGGGATCGCGAGCCGTCGCGGCTCGCCCGTCGAAGCGCTCGGCATCCCTCGTCCGAGGGATGCGCGAGAGCGAGGTGGTCATGCCGCCCACCCTACGCCCCGGCCTCCGACATCCATGCCGGGGGCGCGACGCTCAGAAGCGGTCGGGCGACGGGGTGCCGTGGCCGTAGCGGATGACGACGTCGGCGTGGCGGTCGAACCGGTAGCCGACACCGCGCACCGTGCGCACGATGTCCTCGTACCGGCCGAGCTTGGCGCGCAGGCGCCGCACGTGCACGTCGATGGTGCGCTCGCCGGGAGCGTCGTCGTCGGTCGTGCCCTGCCAGAGCGACGTGACCAGCTCGGTGCGCTCGATCGTGCGGCCCTCGCGGAGGACGAGGTACTGCAGCAGCTCGAACTCCTTGAAGGTGAAGGCCGCGGACTCGCCGTCGATGAGCACCCGCTTGCGCGAGATGTCGACGACCACGCCGCCGGTCGACGGGTCCTCCTCTTCCGGCTCCTCCTGCTTGGTGCGGGCCACGGCCGAAGGCTCGTGAAGGGCGAGGCGCACGACGTCGACGTCGCGGCCGCCGGCGCCGACCGGCGCGAGGGCGACGGTGGCGTAGGTCTCGGCGGAGGGCGCGAGCTCGGCGATCGTGCGACGCAGGGCGTCGACGAGCACGCCCAGGTTGACGCCCGATGCGGCGGCCTTGGCCTCGTCGAGGCCGACGTAGAGGGCGAAGCCTCGCGGTGCGGTGCCGGCCGGCAGAGCACGAGAGGCCGCCTGCGTGGCTTCGGCAGCCGGCGTGGCGGGTGCCTCGACCGCGGCCGGGGTGTTCACGGCGCGGAGGTGGCGGACGGGAGCGGTGGTGGGACGGTCGAGGAGAGCGGTGGTCGACATGATGATGGTCCTTGCGGGAGGAACCCGGAGAGCGGAACCGGGTTGGATGTGCTGCGGCCCGGATCGTCGGAGGCGATGAGGCCGTCGGCCGGTGGAGGCCGGTGCCCGACGTTGGGCGGTGTGCGAAGCGGATCCGGGTGCGCGTGATCGACGCACGAAACCGGTGCTTCGGGGGACTCCGTGCGATCCGTTTTCAGAAGCGGAGGAGGAGTCCGACGGGGGTCACCGTGCTAGTGGCACATTCGACAACACATGGCAACGCGACCGGCCATCATCATGCCGGCAGTCCTGTTCGCCTCCCGGGCGGACAGATACAGCGCGTTGTCAGTCATGTGGCCGATTATGACCGACTTTGTCGGAATACGTCAAATCGCACGGGTGCCGAGCCCCGATCGTTTCGGAATGTGACAGATTGCTCAATCCCCACCGCGGCGGTGCGCGCGGGTCGTCGCGGAGCGGTCTCCGGGCGCGCCGGACGCTTCCTGCGTGCACGCTGAGCGATCGCCGGAACGTCGGTCGAGATGCGTCCCAGCGGCCCCTGCCGGGCGTAGCCTGTGCGGGTGAATGAGCTGCGTTTCCAGAAAGAGACGGATGCCTCGAGGTACACACTGCACCGCGGCGACCACCTGGTCAGCGTGCTCGATTACCGGGACGACGGCCGCACCGTCGCGATGACGCGCGCCTACACCGTGCCGACGTTCCGCGGCCACGGCTACGCCGGCGAGCTGGTCGAGCGGGCTGTCGAAGAACTCGAGCGGAGCGGCGACCGCAAAGTCGTGCCGGTGTGCTGGTACGTCGCGGACTGGTTCGAGGCGAACCCCTCGCGCCGCGGCATCCTGAATCAGCGCCCGTAGCGGCCACGGGATCGCCGACAGCGGCGGATCCTCTTGTCAAGCCCATGTCGTCGAGCCCCGCGCTGACGGAGGCTGGGGGTGGACGAGAGGAGTACCCGATGGAACGTGATCGGTCTACGCAGAACGACCTGCCCGAGGGTGTCATCAACGTCGACCCCGGTGGCGGCTGGGACGAAGTGGGCGACGGCGAGTCCCGCGAGCGCAGCGCCGCGGTGACGGAAGCCGACCTGCTGACGGATGCCGCGCTGCAGCCCGACGACCCGGTCGAGGGCGAGGCGGCCCGGCAGGGTGCCGATCCCGATCTGGTGGCCGACAGCACCGAAAGCGAGGAGCCGTGATGAGCACGACGGGCAACGAGTACGAGCAGACAGGCGTGAACTACCCCGACCGCGGGGACGCCGGAGGGGCGCAGGACACCCCGGCGGCCGGCGAGCCGGTCCGCGACGAGGCGCCCGCCGCGCCGCCGGGGTGTCCTGCGCCCCTCCGGCGTCCCCG
>NZ_JBJDRL010000048.1:0-31071 GCF_044987475.1 Microbacterium sp. ZW CA_36 | reverse complement strand
CGCGTACGCCGTCGGCCTGCCGCTTCGTTCCGCCGTGCGCCTCGCGCACGGCGCACGCCGGCTCGTCGTGGGTGGGGCTCAGCAGCCGGGACCGGTGGGGTCCTCTGCACAGGTGCGGTCGACGAGCGCCGTCCGCACCTCGACGACGCGCACGCCGTAGCCGCCGGCCTCGGCGCGGACCACGCCCGGCACCTGTCGCCAGCCGGTTCCGAAATCGACGGATGCCGCATACTCGACGGTCACCGACACCGCGTACGTTCCGCGGGCACGGTAGGCGTGACTGGTCGCGGTGGGCGTGAACTGCCCCTGCCCGAGGCTGGCCCAGGCCGAGCCGCCCGTGGCGGCGCGGGTGGTGGTGCCGTCGCCGTTGTCGAACACGTACGCGGTGGGCACGAACCGCACCGTCACGTCCCAGCCGAGCACGGTGCCCGGGATGCGCTCCTCGGATGCCGAGGCCAGCAGGTTTGTCGGCATGCCGACGACGCCGAACCCCGCGGGCTCGCCGCCGAGGGCCGGAGCGGCCGGCCGGAACGAGGCGAGGTCGGCGAGCGTCACCTCAGGGAGGCCGACGACGGTGTAGTCGATGCAGCGGTTGAGCGGGCCGCAGTCCTCGGGAGGGGGTGTCGGCTGATCGATACGTGGCGCGCTTCCGTCGGAGCCTTCGCCGAGCTGAGGGGCTGCGCCCTTTTGCGTTTCTGAGCCAATGAGCTCAACCGCTTCTCCCGTGTTGCGACCGCAGAGCCCCGCCGCCGCGTCGGCAAAGTTGCAGTCGTCCGCAGCGATGTGGACGGGGGACGAGGAAAGTGCGATGAGGAGAGCGACCGTGGGTATCAGCATGAGTCGACTTCGGCGATCTCGCTCTTCGTGATTAGGAATGTCTCCCCGACGAATTCGAAGGAGGCTTCAAGGGCTAGCGTCGAGTCCCGGTCAGCTGGTGTGACATCATTCCCTGCCGCATCGAGCAGTCGCGCCGCTGTCGAATCAAGACATACGACGGCGGTCACTCGCCTGAGATCACTCGTGGCCTCCTGCCCATCGAACGCGGTGACCTTGCTCTCACCGACAAGGTGAACCCCAAGTTCACCGAACCGCCGCTTGCTGTTGATGTCGTCCTCAAGCGCATCACCAACGAGGAATTGCTGCGGATCGGGAGCCGTCGGGTCACCGCGGCGAGCGTTCTCGGCGGAAGCGTACGCACGGTACGTCGCCTCGGCTGCGGCGAACGCCTCCTCTTCCGAGGAGAATGCGGACGTCGGCGTCGGCTCCGGCGAGTCCGGGGTGGTGCAGCCGGCGAGCGCCAGCACGAGGATGGCGCCGAGCGCTGCGGCCGTGACCCGAGTCCTCACGCCCCCACGTTAACCGGTGGCACCGGCGCGCTTCCCGAGTTATCCACAGCGCGGATCGAAGAAGCCGGCGATCGCGTCCGGGGGGGTGGCGGATCGCCGGCTCCGGGGCGGGTCGGTGAGACCGCTCCTCGTGCCCTTCGGGTTGGGCACGAGGAGCGGTCCCCGGCGACACAGCGCCGTTCGGGGGTTCGCGCAGCAGGGCGGGGGCACTCGCTGCGCGATGCTTCCAGCGTCCGCGTCCGACCTGGGAGATCCCTATCGCCTGACCGCGTGAACGCCTCACGCTGGCCGTGCAGGCGCTGTGCTGCCATCATGACGCCATGAGCATCGCCAGACCTGTCGCTGCGGTCCTCGTCGTCGTCGCCCTCGCCGCGCTCGCCGGGTGCGCCGCACCGGAGCCCGTCATCACGCCCGTGGTCCGCGACGTGGGCGATCTGCAGGGAACGACCGTGGAGCTCGAGGTCGGCCAGGTGCTCGACATCGACACCGGCGACCTCGCGGTCGACAGCTACAGCGGCGTCGTCTCCGATCCCTCCGTCGCGACCTTCACGCCCGGACGCGAGGAGGATGGCACGACCTTCAACCCGGGGGTCGAGGCGCTCGCCGAGGGGACGACCGAGGTCGTGCTGTCGAACGAGGACGGCGGCATCCAGGACGTCACCTTCGCCGTCGAGGTGTCGGACTGACCGCCACCGAAGCGCGCTGACCCCCTTCACCCTGATCCGGCACGGCTCCTGCCGGGCGGAGACCAGCGGGCGTATCCTCGTGCGATGACCACCGCCGCGAGCCGGACCGAGCTGCGAGCGCTCCTGGACGAGCTGCACGACGCGGCGACGGCGCGCATCGCGGCGATGGATGAGAACCTGGCCGAACTGCGCGCCGACCGCCGCGGCGACGTCGCCGACGACGAGCACGACCCCGAGGGTGTGACGCTGTCGGGCGAATGGTCCCGCGCCGTCGCATTGGAAGAGGCCGCCCGCCGCGAGGTGGCCGAGATCGATGAGGCCGTCCGGCGCTGGGAGGGCGGCACGTACGGCGTGTGCGTCGACTGCGGCCGCGGCATCCCGATCGCCCGCCTCCGTGCCCGCCCGTTCGCCACCCGCTGCGTGACGTGCGCGGAGAAGGCCGGCGTCTGACGTGTCGTTCGGCGCCGCGGCCTCGAGAGCCGCTCCGGAGGGCTTCCCGCGCGTGGCGGACGGCGATCCGTGCCCGTGCGGCAGCGGCGATAGCTTCGCCGGATGCTGCGCCCCGGCGCTCCGGGGAACCCCGCCGTCGACGGCCGAGGCGTTGATGCGCTCGCGCTACACGGCGTTCGTGGTCGGCGATGCGCGGTATCTGGCGGAGACGTGGCATCCCGGCACGCGTCCGGACGAGCTCGCCCTCGACGCCGCCCAGCGGTGGACCGGGCTCGAGATCGTGGATGTCGACGCCGGGGCCGAGGGCGACACGTGCGGGGTCGTCGAGTTCCGCGCGACGTGGCGCCACGGTCGCGAACGAGGTTCGCTGCACGAACGCAGCCGGTTCCTCCGGCGGAGCGGCCGCTGGTGGTACCTGGACGGCGAGATCCGGCCGTCCTGACCGGCCCTCGACCGGGCGGGTCGCCGATAGCGTGACATGCATGACCACTCAGGCTGAGAAAGCACAGACCCTTGCGCGGCTCCACGCCGCGCCCGAGATCCTGCGCGTCGTCAACGTATGGGACGCCGTGTCGGCCCGCGCCGTCGCCGCCCTTCCCGAGACCCGCGCCATCGCGACGGCCGGCCACGCGATCGCCGCGACGTTCGGCTACCCCGACGGCCAGATCCCGCTCGACATCACCCTCGACATGGTCGGCCGGATCGTGGATGCCGTGGGCGACCTGCCCGTCACCACCGACCTCGACGACGGTTACGGCGACGCGGGCGAGACCGTGCGCCGCGTCATCGGCAAGGGCGTCGTGGGCGCGAACGTCGAAGACCGCCTGCGCCCGCTGGACGAGGCCGTCGCCGCGGTCGAGGCGATCGTCGCGGCCGGCGCCGCGGAGGGCGTTCCGTTCGTCCTCAATGCGCGCACCGATGCGTTCGTGCGCGCCGGCAAGCGCCCCGTCGAGGAGTCGGTCGCGGATGCGATCGAGCGCGGCCGCGCGTACCTGGCTGCGGGCGCCGACCTGGTGTTCGTGCCGGGCATCCTCGATGCCGACATCACCCGGCGGCTGGTCGAGGGCATCGGCGAGCGCAAGGTCAGCGTCATCGGCCTGCCGGGCGCGCTCTCGGCGGGGGAGTACGAGGCCGTCGGCGTCGCGCGCATCTCCTACGGCCCGCTGCCGCAGCGCGTCGCGTTGACCGCTCTGCAGGACGTCGCCGCCGATCTCTACCGCGACGGCGTCATCCCGGCGTCCACGCGAGCTCTGAACTGAGGCGATCCGCGCGATTGCCGCGTCCGGCCCGCGGGAATCCCCGCGGGCCGGACGCTGTTGAGGCCGGCATGGAACCCGCAGCCGTCGATGTCATCGTGATCGGCGGGGGACAGGCGGGTCTCTCGGCGGCGTACCACCTGCACCGCCGCGGGTTCGTGCCGCTGCAGCGGGCGACCGGCGCGGAGCCGACGTTCCTCGTCGTCGACGCCAACCCCGCCCCGGGCGGCGCGTGGCAGCACCGCTGGCCGTCCCTCCGCATGGCGACGGTCAACGGCATCCATGAACTGCCGGGCTTCGCGGTGCCGCCGGCGGACCCGGTGGCGGCGAGCCGCGACATCCTCCCGTCGTACTTCGCGGAGTACGAGGAGCGCTTCGCCCTCGATGTCCTGCGGCCGGTGCGCGTGAAAGCCGTGCGGCGCGCCGATGAGGATCCGGCCGGCCGGCTGGTGGTCGAGACCGACCGCGGCAGCTGGTCGGCACGGTACGTCATCAACGCGACCGGAACGTGGACCCGGCCGTTCCGGCCGCACTACCCGGGCCAGGAGCGCTTCCGCGGCCGGCAGCTGCACGTGGCGGACTACGCGTCGGCGGAGGACCTCCGCGGGAAGCGCGTGGTGGTCGTCGGGGCCGGCGTCTCGGCGGTCCAGCTGCTGGACGAGATCTCGCACGTGGCGGACACGTTCTGGGTGACGCGTCGTGAGCCCGAATGGGTGGAGGCGGACTTCGACATCCCGGCGCGCGTCGCCGCCATCGCCGGCGTCGAGGACCGCGTGCGCCGCGGTCTGCCGCCCGGGAGCGTGATCTCGGTCACCGGCATGCACTGGACGCCGTGGGCTCGTGCCGCGCAGGCGCGGGGCGTGCTGGTGCGGCATCCGATGTTCGCCTCGATCGAGGAGGACGGGGTGCGGATGCCGGACGGCTCGTTCGAGCCGGCCGACGTGATCCTCTGGGCCACGGGGTTCCGCCCGGCGCTCGACCATCTCGCCCCGCTGCGGCTGCGCACCCCCGCAGGCGGCTTCCGGGTCGAGAACGGCCGCTCCCTCGACGAGCCGCGGCTCTTCCTGATCGGCTACGGCCCCTCGCAGTCGACCGTGGGCGCCAACCGTGCCGGCCGCGACGCCGTCCGCGCCATCATGGCCGAGCGGGTGCCTGTCGCGGCCTGAGCCCGCCGCGGCCGCGCCGGCCGCCGGGCGGAACGCGCCAAAGCTGTGGGGCCGTCGGCACAGCCTGCTCGCGCAGGCGGAGCCGGAGACGGATGCCGCGACCGCCGCCGGTTCGCCTGCCGCCGGTTCGCCTGCCGCCGGCGTCGACCCGGGCGACGGCGGCTCCGGCACCTGACCCGGAGCGGCTCGGGCGTATCGTGGCGTACGACGGAGGGAGACCCAATGGCCCGCATCCTGATCTTCGGCGGACACGGCAAGGTCGCGCTGCTCCTCGAGCCGCTGCTCGTGGCGCAGGATCACACCGTGACAGCCGTCATCCGCGATCCCGCACACGAGGCGGAGGTCGCCGCGACCGGCGCGCAGCCGGTCGTCGCGGATGTCGAGATCCTCGACGGCGACCAGCTGACGAACCTGATCGCCGGCAACGACGTCGTCGTCTGGTCGGCGGGCGCTGGCGGCGGCGACCCGGCGCGCACGTACGCGGTGGACCGCGACGCGGCTGTGCGCTCCATGGACGCCGCCGTGGCTGCCGGAGTGCTCCGCTACGTCATGGTGTCGTGGATCGGCTCGCGCGCCGACCACGGCGTCGGCAGGGAGTCCTCGTTCTTCCCCTACGCCGACGCCAAGTGGGCGGCAGACGCCCACCTCGCCGGAAGCGCGCTCGACTGGACGATCCTCGCACCGGGCACCCTCACGCTCGATGCGCCGACCGGGCGCATCGAGCTCGATCCGGAGGGCTCAGGGTCCGTGCCGCGTGCGGACGTGGCCGCCGTCATCGCCGCGACCATCGCAGACGACAGCACGATCGGGCGGACCATCCGGTTCGGCGCCGGCGGTGAGGTCATCGGCCACGCCATCGCGGGCTGAGGGCCTCAGTCCTCGCTGGAGTGCAGTCCGCGCCTGACCGACAGCAGGGTGACCTCGGGACGGTCGGCGACGAGGCGCTCGGCGTGATCGAGCACGTCCCGCACGTGCGACGAGCCCGACGCGACGATCGACACGCCGATGCTCGCCCGCCGGTGAAGGTCGTGCTCGCCCACCTCGGCCGCGGCCGCCTCGGTGCGGCGACTGAGCTCGGCGATGAGGGGCCGCAGCACGCTGCGCTTCTCTTTCAGCGAGCGGATGTCGCCGAGCAGCAGGTCGAACTCGATCCACCCGATCCACATGCGTCCATGGTGCCAGCGGCGCCGCCCGGGCGCTCGCGGTCCTAGGCTCGATCCATGCTCGCCACCGTCATCCACGCCGCGCGCGACATCCGCGTCGAGACCGTCCCCGACCCCGTGCTGTCCACCGGCGCCGACGCGATCGTGCGCGTCGTCGCGGCGTGCGTGTGCGGCTCCGACCTCTGGCCCTACCGCGGCGTCACACCCACGAACGAGCCCCACCGCATCGGCCACGAGTTCGTCGGCATCGTCGAGGAGGTCGGCGCCGACGTGCGGGTCATCCGCCCGGGCGACTTCGTCATCGCCCCGTTCTACGTGTGCGACGGCACATGCGCGAACTGCCGGAACGGCGTCAGCACCTCGTGCCTGCACGGCGGCTGGTGGGGCAGCGACGACCGCTTCGGCGGCTTCGCCGACGGCGGCCAGGGCGAGCGGGTGCGGGTTCCGCTCGCGGACGGCACCCTCGCCGTCGTTCCCGCGCCAGTGGTCGACGACGAGATCCCGGGCCTGCTGACCCTCAGCGACGTCATGGGCACGGGACATCACGCCGCGGTGTCGGCGGGTGTGGGTCCCGGCGACGCGGTGGCCGTCGTGGGCGACGGCGCCGTGGGCCTGTGCGCCGTCATCGCGGCGAAACGGCTCGGCGCCACCACCATCATCGCGATGTCGCGGCATCCGCAGCGCCAGGCGCTCGCCCGCGAGTTCGGCGCCACCCACATCGTCGAGGAGCGGGGGGATGCCGGCATCGAGGCGGTGCGCGCACTCACCGGCGGCATCGGCGCCGACCGTGTCCTCGAGTGCGTCGGCACGAAGGAGTCGATGGACCAGGCGCTGCGCTCGACCCGCCCCGGCGGGATGGTCGGCTACGTCGGCGTGCCCAACGGCGGGCCCGAGCTGCCCGTGCGTCAGATGTTCAACCGCAATGTGGGCGTCAACGGCGGCGTCGCTCCCGTGCGCGGCTACATCGAGGAGCTGCTCCCGGACGTCCGCTCCGGCGCGATCCGGCCGGGCCGCGTGTTCGATCTCGAGCTTCCCCTCGCCGAGGCGGCAGAGGCGTACGCCGCGATGGACGAGCGCCGCGCCACGAAGGTGCTGCTGCGACCGTGAACGCCGGCGCCGCGGAACGCGGATCGCACCTCCCACCGAATGGCGACGCGCCCGCGCGCCTGCGCACGCAGCGGCCGTCGTGCGGTAGAACAGCAGAAGTCGAAGGGAACCCCGGACCGTGAAGCTCGTCAAGCGCATCGTCGTGGTGCTCGTCATCGCGTTCGCGGCGTTCTACCTCATCACCCGGCCGCAGGACGCGGCGAATGCGGTTCAGGGCGCCATCGGCGCGGTCTGGGGCGCCGGTGCCGCCGTAGTCGACTTCTTCATGGCTCTCGCCGCGGGCTGAGCATGTTCGATCCGCGGATCGAGAAGCACCTGATCACGGATCAGGGGGAGCACGTCGTCGACGAGGTGCGCAAGCACTGGGCGGCCACGGTCTCCGCCGTCCTGGAGCTGTTCGGTGGCATCGTCGTGCTCCTCCTGTCGTTCTTCGTGCCGGCGCAGGCCTGGTGGGTACCCGCGCTCCTCGGCGTCGCGATCACCGGCCACGCCATCTGGCGGTGCTTCGAGCAGCACACCGACCGCTTCGTCATCACCAACATGCGCGTCTTCCGCGTGCACGGCATCCTGTCGCAGCGCATCGCGACGATGCCGCTCGCGCGCATCCTCGACATCTCGGTCTACAAACCGGTCGTGGGACGTGTCTTCGGCTACGGCCACTTCGTCTTCGAGTCGGCGGCGCAGGAGCAGGGTCTCCGCGAGATCCGCTACGTCGGGGATCCCGACGAGCGCGGCCTCACGATCCAGCGCGTCATCCAGCAGGCGGGTCTGCGCGGCGCGGCAGGCCGGGCCGAGCAGTTCGGAGGCGCCCACATCATGCCGCCCCCGCCGCCCGCACCCGTGGCATCCGTCACCACGGCGGACGCTGCGCACGACGACAATCCCACCGCGCCGGTGCCCGATGTGCGCCCCGCCACGAACCCGTCGGGGTGGGACTGGCTCGCCGACGCGCAGCGGCGTGAGGACGAGCGGCTGGCGCAGCTGCGCGGCGAGCCGGCGCCGGCACCCGCGCCGTTCGACCCCGATCGCACGAACACCGCGCCGATCCAGCTGCCCCGCTGAGTCGACGCCTCATCAGGCCCGCCGAGGCCTCCGTGACGCCGGATTTCGAGGTGTGCGGGAACATCGCGGGCGACCCGGCCGTTCTGTTATCCTGGAGTGTCACTCGTGTGGCTGTTTCGCCACGCTCGGGTACCGGTTCGCGCCGGTGTCCCACATCCCGCAAGGGTCCGGGCGACATCGCTGGAAATCCGCTTCGCCTCGGCTCGAGGCATCCGTTCGCCCTTGCGCGAAGATGCCGCTGAAAGCCGGAGCCCGACACCAAACCCAACAAGGACAACCCACTACATGACTACCGCAACGACCGCCCCGGCCACCAAGCAGGTCGCGATCAACGACATCGGATCTGCCGAGGACTTCCTGGCCGCGGTCGAGAAGACCCTGAAGTTCTTCAACGACGGCGACCTCATCGAGGGCACCGTCGTGAAGATCGACCGCGACGAGGTGCTCCTCGACGTCGGTTACAAGACCGAGGGTGTCATCCCCTCGCGCGAGCTCTCCATCAAGCACGACGTCGACCCCAACGAGGTCGTCAAGGTCGGCGACGAGGTCGAAGCCCTCGTTCTCCAGAAGGAGGACAAGGAAGGCCGCCTCATCCTCTCCAAGAAGCGCGCGCAGTACGAGCGTGCCTGGGGCGACGTCGAGAAGATCAAGGAGAACGACGGTGTGGTCACCGGCTCCGTGATCGAGGTCGTCAAGGGTGGTCTGATCGTCGACATCGGCCTGCGCGGCTTCCTGCCCGCTTCGCTGATCGAGCTCCGCCGCGTCCGCGACCTCACGCCGTACCTCGGCCAGGAGATCGAGGCGAAGATCCTCGAGCTCGACAAGAACCGCAACAACGTCGTGCTCTCGCGCCGCGCCCTGCTCGAGCAGACGCAGTCCGAGTCGCGCACCACGTTCCTCAACAACCTGCACAAGGGCCAGGTCCGCAAGGGCACGGTCTCGTCGATCGTCAACTTCGGTGCGTTCGTCGACCTGGGTGGCGTGGACGGTCTCGTGCACGTCTCCGAGCTCTCGTGGAAGCACATCGAGCACGCGTCCGAGGTCGTCGAGGTCGGCCAGGAGGTCACCGTCGAGATCCTCGAGGTCGACCTGGACCGCGAGCGCGTCTCGCTGTCGCTCAAGGCGACGCAGGAGGACCCGTGGCAGGTCTTCGCCCGCACGCACGCGATCGGTCAGGTCGCTCCGGGCAAGGTCACCAAGCTCGTTCCGTTCGGTGCGTTCGTGCGCGTCGCGGACGGCATCGAGGGCCTCGTGCACATCTCGGAGCTGTCGGGCAAGCACGTCGAGCTCGCCGAGCAGGTCGTGTCGGTCGGCGAAGAGGTCTTCGTCAAGATCATCGACATCGACCTCGAGCGTCGCCGCATCTCGCTCTCGCTGAAGCAGGCGAACGAGTCGGTCGACCCCAACGGCACCGAGTTCGACCCGGCGCTGTACGGCATGGTCACGGAGTACGACGAGAACGGGGAGTACAAGTACCCCGAGGGCTTCGACCCCGAGACCAACGCGTGGCTCGAAGGCTTCGACGAGCAGCGCGAGAAGTGGGAGCAGGAGTACGCCGCTGCCCACGCTCGCTGGGAGGCCCACAAGGCCGCCGTCACGAAGGCTCTCGAGGCCGAGGCTGCCGCCCCGGTCGAGACCGGCTCGTCGACCTTCTCGTCCGACAGCAGCCCGGTGGGCACGCTGGCCGACGACGAGGCGCTCGCCGCTCTGCGCGAGAAGCTCTCGGGTCGCTGATCCTGAGCTGAGCCGCCTGGTTCTCTGAACCGCTGGTTCCGGAAGGGCCGTCACCTCCGACCCCAAGGTCGGTGGGGGCGGCCCTTTCGCCTTCCTGGAACACGAGCCCACGGCTCGATGAGCACGTCGGTGGGGGCGGGTACTGTCGCGGTGTGCCTGCGAACCGAGTCTCCGCCCGCTGCCTGGTGGACGACGACGGATGCCGGGGCCCGGTGCCCCTCGATGCTCCCATTCCGCTCTGCGAGCGGCATCTCGCCGTGGCGGCGGAGTGGGGTGGGGCGCATGACGGGCTCACCGACGTCCTGCCGTCACCCTGCGGGCTGTGCGGATCGCGCCTCGGCGTCCGCTATCCGTCGGGATGGCTGTGCGCGGTGTGCGAGTGGCGCCACGGCGAGATCCCCGATGCCGAGATCCCGCCGCCGCGCGTCGACGTGGTCTACTACCTGCGCTACGCCGATCGGGTGAAGATCGGCACGAGTGCGAATCCGCGCCAGCGCTTCGGGGCGATCTGGCACGACGAGCTGCTGGCGTTCGAGCGCGGCGGGCGCGCGCTCGAACAGCGACGGCACGTGCAGTTCACGGCCGACCGCTATCCCGGCACGGAGTGGTTCCGTCGCTCGGAAGCGCTCACCGCGCACATCGCGGTGCTCGCGGCCGGCGTCGACGATCCGTGGCAGCTCCACGCCCGGTGGCTGAGCGAGGCGCTCGCGGCACAGGGGTGAGCCGTACGCCCTCGGTGAACCGCGGCGGATCCTCCAGCCCTCTCCGAGGAACCGCGCCTAGCGTGGTGGTCCACCCCGCCTCGGGATCCGCGCAATCGGCCCACGGACGGGCCCGGCTGAGAGAAGGAGCGCCACATGGGATTCCTCGATCGACTGTTCGGAGACTCGGATGCCGAGCGTCAGGCGCCCCCCGTGCCGCCGAACCGCTACGGCACGCCGGCACCCGGTGCGCCGGCGCCCGGTGCACCGGCACCCGGTGTGCAGCCCCCGCGGAGCGAGGACGAGATCGCCATCGAGCGCTACCGCTACCTGCTGAGGACGGCGCCGCCCGAGACCATCGAGCAGGTGCACGCCGAGGCGTTCGGCAGGCTCACCGAGCCGCAGCGTCAGCAGGTGCTCGCCGAGCTCTCCGCCGGACTTCCGCCCGCCGAGCGGCCGCGCTCGGGCGACCCGCAGACGATGGCCCGCGCGGCGACGCGCGCCGAGTACCTCAACCCCGGCTTCATGGAGCGCACCCTCGGGCCGCAGCGTCAGGGGCCGTCGTTCGGCTCCATGCTGGGCTCGTCGATCCTCGGCACCGTCGTCGGGTACGTCATCGGCTCGGCGCTGGTGAGCTCGTTCCTGGCGCCGACGTTCGCCTCCGACCCGGGCTCCCAGGACGGCTCTGCGACGGATGGCGGCGGCGACGCCGGCGCCGATGCGGGCACGGACGCCGGCGGGGAGTCGGCGACGGCCGACGCCGGCTGGGGCGACAGCGGGTCGGGCTGGGGCGGTGACACGAGCGGCGACGCGGCCGGCTCCGACGTCGGCGGATTCGGCGATTTCGGCGACTTCGGGTTCTGACGACGCGCTCGCCGGGCGCGCCGTGGACGCCCGGCGAGCGTGACATCGAGCGCGCCCTTCCCGCACAGGGGCGCGGCATCCGTTACCGTCGCGGTATGACCGCCGCGACGCCGGGCGACACGGGGGCGCCCGCGGTGCGCTCCCGCCCCCGCGTGACCGCGCCCGAGGCCGCAGACCGCACGCGCGGCCGCACCGCGATGCTCAACCAGCTGCTGCTGGCCGCCGTCGTGTTCGTGCTCGGCGTGCTGGTGGCGGTCGGCCCCTTCGGCGGCGAGCCCGTGCTGTTCTTCAGTGGGGTCGTGGTGGTGGTCGCGGTGACAGCGGCGACGCTCGTGATCCCGTGGAATCGCCTGCCGTACGGGTGGGTCGCCGTGGTGCCCGCGGTCGACATCCTCGCCATCACGCTCATGCAGATCGCGGCACCCGACACGGTGCTCGGCCTGCTCTGGATCTTCCCGACGATGTGGCTCGCCGCCGGCTTCGGGCTGCTGGGCCTGTTCGGCGTGATCGTCGCGATCGCCGGCATCGTCAGCGTGCTGACGGCGCTCAGCGCTACCGAGGTGACCTACCGCACGTTCCTGCTGCCTCTCGTGCTCTTCGCCGTCGCCGCGACGAGCCACCTCAACGCCCGCCGGTCGGACGCGCAGCGCATGCTGCTGGCGAAGCAGTCGCAGCTGCTGCAGAGCGTCCTGGCGCGCACGCGCCGGCAGGAGCAGGTCGTGACGGAGGTGCTCGACGCCGTGGACTTCGGCGTCGTGCGCATCGGTCCCGCCGGACGGGTCGCCGTCCGCAACGAGGCGCACGGCCGACTACAGCAGGGCCACGAGCCCGACGACGATCGGGCTGAGGTGCTCGCCTTCCGCGACGACGGCAGCTCACCGCTGCCGCCCGACGAGCTCCCGCTCGAGCGCGCGCGCCGCGGCGAGGCGTTCGACGACCAGGTCGTGTGGTTCGGGGCGGAGCCCGGTCCCCGCCGGGCTCTGACGATCACCGCGCGCCGCCTCACCGACCCCGACGGGGGCGACGCGGGAGCCGTCGTCGTCTCGCGGGACGTGACGGCGGAGCTGACCGCCCTCCGCGCACGCGACGACCTGGTCGCCTCGGTGTCGCACGAGCTGCGCACCCCACTGACCTCGATCCTCGGCTACCTCGACCTCGCGATCGAGGACCCCGACACCCCCGACGCGGTGCGCGCGAGCCTCGACGTCGCCGAGCGCAACGCCGAGCGCCTGCTGCGCATCGTCGCCGACATCCTCGCCGCCTCGAGCTCGTCGCCGTCATCGGTGGAGGCATCGCTCGCTCCGCAGCTCGTCGACGCGCGCGAACTCGTGGCCGCCGCCGTCGACGATGCCCTGCCGCGCGCCGCCGCGCGGGCCATCACGATCGATGCGACGGGTCTGGAGCCGGCGATGGCGTGGGCGGATCCGCTGCGGCTGCGGCAGGTCGTCGACAACCTCGTGTCGAATGCCATCGCCTACAACAAGGACGGCGGCACGGTCTTCGTCGGCACGACGACGGACGGCGACTCGAGCTGGATCCTGGTGCGCGACACCGGCGTGGGCATCTCGGACGCCGACCGCTCGCGGCTCTTCCAGCGCTACTACAAGGCGGGCGGCGATCGGCGGACGGGCACCGGTCTCGGCCTCGCGATCACGCGCGACATCGTGCGCGCGCACGGGGGCGAGCTCGCCCTGCACAGCGCGCCCGGAATCGGCTCGACCTTCATCGTGAAGCTGCCCGCGATCGCCCCCGAGGGAGATGCACCATGACCCTGGATCTGGCGAGCGTGCTGATCATGACCGCCCTGGTGGTCAACGTCAGCGGCGTGCTGTTCATTCTCGAGACGCTGCTGCGCCGCGACGAGGGTGCGGGGCGCATCTGGTCGGTCGGCTTCCTCGCGGCCATGCTCACCACCCTCGCCTACACCGTCTGGGTGCAGTCCGACGGCGCATGGTGGGCCATCGCGGTCGGCAACGCCGCCTTCGTCGCCGGCACCGGCTGCATGTGGCTGGGATGCCGCCGCTTCAACGGGCGCCGCATGCGCTGGTCGTCGATCCTCGTGGCCGCCGCCGTCGTCGCGGCCGCGCTCGGCGTGGCCCTCGAAGGGGCCGACGGCGGCGACTGGGCCGGCGTCCTGTGGATGTTCGTGCCCCTGGTGGGCTTCGCCGGGGCCGGCGCCGTGGAGTGCCTCCGCGGCGACATGCGGGAGTCGCGCACGGCGTGGGTGCTCGGAGCGGTGCTGGGGTTCCAGTCGCTGTACTACGTGTCGCGGACGACCGCCTTCCTCACGTCCGGTCCCGACAGCGCCCTGTTCCAGGCAGCGTTCGGCACCGTCAGCACCAGCTACCTCACGGTTACGCTGACCATCGTCGCCGTGGTCGTGACCTCGGTGCTGCGGGCGAGCCGCGCGCCGATGCGCGGCTACCTGCGCGACGCCCGGACGGTCGACGAGGAGCAGGGGATCGTCAGCGACGAGTCCTTCGCGCTCCTGCTGGACGGCATCTGCCGGCGGGCCGAGCGCGGCCACGAATCGGTGGCCGTGACGGCCGTGCGCCTCGACGACCTCGATCCCATCTCCACCGCCTTCGGCAGCGACGTGGCCGGATCGGTGGCGGCGACGTGGCGGACCGGCGTGCGCCATCACGCGCCGACCAACGCCGTCGTCGGCCAGGACGGGCCGACCGGGCTCGTCGTGGGGATGGCTGTGGCGTCCGAGCAGGAGGCGCGTCGTCAGGCGGGCGCGATCTACCGCGGCCTCTTCGACGATCTCGGCAAGGTCGGCGGGGGAGTGATCCCCGTCGTCGGCGTCGGCGTCGCGCTGAGCGACACCGCCGGGTACGACCCGGCCGAGCTCGTCCGCGCGGCCCGCGAGGCCGCGAGCCGGGCGGCCGCGAACGTCGAGACGTCCGTGCTCATCGACGACGGCGAGTAGCGGCTTCGCCCGCGACGGAGGCTCCACGCGAGGCCACGCGACGCGACGCGACGCACGCGCGCGCACCGCTCCCGCGGCGCGAGGGCGCACTGCCCTGCCGAGGGCTCAGGCGGTGAGCCGGTAGCCGACTCCGCGCACGGTCTCGATCCATCGCGGCTGGGCCGGCGACTCGCCGAGCTTGCGCCGCAGATTGGCCATGTGCACCTCGATGGCGCGTGCGTCGCTGTCGGAGACGAAGTCGCTCACCGCGTACTGGTCGCCGCGCAGCATGAGGGCGAGGTCGGACTTCGCCCGCACACGCCGGCCCGCGACCAGCAGATCGGCGAGGATGTCGAACTCGCTGCGCGTCAGCTCGACATCCTGCTCGTCGACCGTGACGAGGTGGGTGGCGGCGTTCAGCCGGAGTCCGTGGTGCTCGAGCCAGACGCCGTCGGAGGAGACGGGCGTCGCGCCGCCGTCCGGATCGGGAGGCGTGACCTGCCGCGGTCGCCGGAGCATCGCGTCGATGCGCGCGCGCAGCTCACGAGGGCGGAACGGCTTCGCGACGTAGTCGTCGGCGCCCGCCTCGAGCCCCTGCAGCGCGTCAATCTCCTCGCTGCGGGCGCTCAGCATCACGATGTACGTCGAGCTGATGGCCCGGATGCGCTTGGCGGTCTCGAAGCCGTCGATGCCGGGCATGTTGACATCGAGCGTCGTGACCAGGGGGCGATGCTCGCGGACCAGCTCGACGCCGTCGGCGCCGTTCGCCGCGCCGTGCACTTCGAAGCCCGCCTGGGCGAGGACCGTCGACAGGAGAGAACGGATGTCCTCTTCGTCTTCGATCACGACGGCGACGCGCGCTTCTTCCACCGATGCACCCTCCGGATCCGGGAGTGTCGACGGATCCTGGACGTCGGTCATGATATCCCAGAACGCGCTCCGGAACGCGTGTGACGACGCGCCTGTCACGTGCGGCGTCCGCATATGTGCGGCTCCGCAGAGCCCGCCGCGCGCCGGGACGACCCTCCCGGGAGGGCACGGGCCGCGCGTAGGGCGGGAGATTTCCCCACATCCCGCCCTGCGCGCGTCCTCGGTGCACGGACCTCGGCCGCCTTGGTCCCCACGCGGGCGGCCCGCCCGCACCTCAGAACCGTCCGTCTGCCCCCGTCGTCGCGAAGACGTCGGGTGCGTCGCATACAGCAGTACGCGTTGTCGTCGAACGCAACGGTGTCGCGTCCAACGTTCACTTGCGCCATCCCCAGCTGTACGGGTGGACCTGTCCTTCGGGTGCCCCGAGGCTACCGCCGCCTCCTCAGCGCCCGCTCAGGCCCGCCTCAGGAACAGGTCAAGGAGTCGGCATGGCATGCTCGACACATGCCGCTCGTCGCGCTCACCGGAGGCATCGCCTCGGGAAAGTCCACCATCGCCCGTCGCCTCGCCGAGCACGGCGCCGTGATCGTCGACGCGGATCAGCTCGTGCGCGAGGTGCAGGCGCCGGGTGGGCCGGTGCTGGCGGCGATCGCCGACTCCTTCGGCGAGGGGATGGTGCGCCCCGACGGATCCCTGGATCGTGCGGCCCTCGGCACACGGGTGTTCGGTGACGCGCCGGCGATCGCCCAGCTCAACGCGATCGTCCATCCCGCCGTACGCGCCGAGTCCGCCCGCCGCTTCGCCGCGGCGTTCGCGGCCGACCCGGATGCCGTCGTCGTCTACGACGTGCCGCTGCTGGTCGAAGCGCGCGTGGACGACCCCTGGCAGCTCGTCATCGTGGCGCACGCGCCGGCAGATGTGCGAGCGGACCGCCTCGTCGGGCTGCGTGGTCTCAGCCACGCGGATGCCGCGGCGCGCATCGCCTCGCAGGTGCCGGACGAGGCGCGTCTGCGGATCGCCGACGTGGTGATCGACACGGCGGGCGCCCTCGACGACACGCTGCGCCAGGTGGACGAGCTGTGGGAGAGACTCGACGAGCACGTGGCGCGGCGCGCGGGGGCCTCCTAGCCGTCACCGAGGCGGTCGCCGGAACCGGCGCTATGGCCGTACCGCGACGTCGCTCTGCGGACTAGCCTGGGATCAGACCCGAGGAGGTGTCGCATGGGTATGCTCTCCAAGTTCCGGCGGCGTCGTGCCCCCTATCGTGCGGCGAGCGAAGAGGAGCGCATCTCGCGCTACGTCTACCTGCTCGGGACGCTCCCGGCCTCGGTGATCGAGAGCGCGCACGCGTCTGCGTTCGCCGACGTTCCGCCGCAGCGTCGCCGCGAGATGTTCGAGCAGCTGCGCCCGTTCCTCGCGGAGTCCGAGCGCGACGCGGCGGCCGAGGATCCCACCGTGATCGCCCGTCTCGTCCGTCGTGCAGAAGAGCACCGCGCCGCCCGGCGCGCGGCGGACGACGGCACGGATGCCGCGACGCGAAGCGCTGCGGATCCGGCGCGCACGGCGGTCGGCGTCGACGAGTCGGACCCGCGCGACCAGGTCGATGTGCGGAACATGCTCACGAGCGTCGGGATCATGGCGATCGTCGCGAACCAGTTCCTGCTGTCGACCTCGGTGACCATGTACTACACGATGGGTGCGGGGTCGCTTCTGCTCGGCTCCGAGCCGGCCTGGGTGGGCGAGACGTACGATCCCGGCTTCACGGGGTTCGACGGCGGCGGCTCGGGAGGGTTCGACGGGGGCGGCGGAGCGTTCGACGGCGGAGGATTCGACGCCGGAGGGTTCGGCGGCGGTGGCTTCGACGGCGGCGGGGGATTCGGCGGCTGACCCGCAGGACGCCCGACCGCGGCATCCGCTCGTCGCGAACGCCGCCCCGATGTCGGAGGCGCCGCCTACGCTGGACAGGTGCAGACCACTCGATCCGTGCGGCCGTTCGAGGTCGTGAGCGAATTCGCCCCGTCGGGCGACCAGCCGCAGGCGATCGCCGAGCTGGCGGCGCGCATCAACGCCGGTGAGACCGACGTCGTGCTGCTCGGCGCGACCGGCACCGGAAAGTCGGCGACGACGGCATGGCTCGTCGAAGCCGTGCAGCGGCCGACCCTCGTGCTGGCGCACAACAAGACGCTCGCGGCGCAGCTGGCCAACGAGTTCCGCGAGCTCATGCCCCACAACGCGGTCGAGTACTTCGTCAGCTACTACGACTACTACCAGCCCGAGGCGTACGTCCCGCAGACCGACACCTTCATCGAGAAGGACTCCTCGGTCAATGCCGAGGTCGAGCGGCTGCGGCACTCGACGACCAACTCGCTGCTGAGCCGCCGCGACGTCATCGTGGTCAGCACCGTCTCGTGCATCTACGGACTCGGTGCGCCCGACGAGTACCTGCGGGCGATGGTCGCGCTGCAGGTGGGTGAGGTGTACGACCGCGACGCGCTCATCCGCAAGTTCATCGCCATGCAGTACAACCGCAACGACGTCGACTTCTCGCGCGGCAACTTCCGCGTGCGCGGCGACACCATCGAGATCATCCCGGTGTACGAGGAGTACGCCATCCGCATCGAGATGTTCGGCGACGAGATCGAGGCGCTCTTCATGCTGCATCCGCTCACCGGCGATGTGGTGCAGCGGCTCGACAGCGTGCCCATCTTCCCGGCGTCGCACTACGTCGCCGGCACCGAGACGGTGCAGCGCGCGATCGGCACCATCGAAGACGAGCTGGCCGAGCGGCTGAAAGAGCTCGAGTCGCAGAACAAGCTGCTCGAGGCCCAGCGCCTGCGCATGCGCACGACGTTCGACCTCGAGATGCTGCAGCAGCTCGGCTTCTGCTCGGGCATCGAGAACTACTCGCGGCACATGGACGGCAGGGCGCCCGGTGAGCCGCCGCACACGCTGCTGGACTTCTTCCCCGACGACTTCCTCATGGTGATCGACGAGTCGCACGTCACCGTTCCCCAGATCGGGGCGATGTACGAGGGGGATGCCTCGCGCAAGCGCACCCTCGTCGAGCACGGCTTCCGCCTGCCGAGTGCGCTCGACAACCGGCCGCTGCGGTGGGACGAGTTCAAGAACCGTGTAGGCCAGACCGTCTATCTCTCGGCGACGCCGGGACGCTATGAGATGGGCATCGCCGATGGCGTCGTCGAGCAGATCATCCGCCCGACCGGCCTCATCGACCCCGAGATCGTGGTGAAGCCCTCCAAGGGGCAGATCGACGACCTCCTCGAAGAGATCCGCCTCCGGGTCGAGCGCGACGAGCGCGTGCTCGTCACCACGCTCACGAAGAAGATGGCGGAGGAGCTCACCGACTTCCTCGGCGAGCACGGGGTGCGGGTGCGCTACCTCCACTCCGACGTCGACACGCTGCGCCGGGTCGAGCTGCTCAGCGAGCTGCGCGCCGGCGTGTACGACGTGCTCGTCGGCATCAACCTCCTCCGAGAGGGCCTCGACCTCCCCGAGGTGTCGCTGGTGTCGATCCTCGATGCCGACAAGGAGGGCTTCCTCCGCAGCGGCACCTCGCTGATCCAGACGATCGGCCGTGCGGCGCGCAACGTCTCGGGCCAGGTTCACATGTACGCCGACACGATGACCGACTCGATGGCCAAGGCGATCGAAGAGACCGACCGGCGCCGCGAGAAGCAGATCGCCTACAACACGGCCCACGGGATCGACCCGCAGCCGCTGCGCAAGCGCATCGCCGACATCACCGAGGTGCTGGCACGAGAGGCGTCCGATACGGATCGGATGCTGCGGGGCAAGGCCGCGGCGAAGACCAAGTCCGGCATGGGCAAGAGCCCGACGCCGCAGCTGCGACGCGAGGGCATCGCGGCCGAGGGGGCCGAACAGCTCGAGGCGACCATCGCCGACCTCAGTCAGCAGATGCTCGCGGCCGCCGGCGAACTCAAGTTCGAGCTCGCCGCGCGCCTGCGCGACGAGGTGCAGGATCTCAAGAAGGAACTGCGCGCCATGGAGCGCGCGGGGCACGCGTAGTCGCACCTCCTCGAGCCGGGCGGCCGGTGCCGGCTCAGGGGCAGTGCATCAGGGGCTTCGGTCCCGAGCGGTCGAAGGTGTGCTGTGCGATGGGCGCGCCGCACAGCGGGCACGCGCGTTCGGCGCGCTCGGCCGGCGTAGGCGGGGGAGCCGTCTCGTACGGCCCGACCGCCGCAGGTCCCGCCACGCGGATCAGGTTCGCGTTGAGGAACGCGTACCACCCGCCGGCCTCCCGCACACGTTCGCGGAGCGGGCGGCGGGCGGCGGGAGCGGCATCCGGTTCAGGCATGGTTCTTAGTGTACTAACGATTCGTGCACGATAGGATCGCGGACGTGAACGATGCCGACCTCAGCCCCGATGACCTGCTCGCACTCGACAACCAGGTGTGCTTCGCCCTGGTGACCGCCGCGCGCAACGTCGTCGGCCTGTACCGGCCGATCCTGGAGCCGCTCGGGCTCACGCACCCGCAGTACCTGGTCATGCTCGCGCTCTGGGAGCGATCGCCCCGGTCGCTGCGCGAACTCGCCGTCGAGCTGGCCCTGGAGCCTGCGACCCTGTCGCCGCTGGTGAAGCGACTCGAGGCTCAGGGGCTCGTGACGCGTTCGCGGCGGGACGACGACGAGCGCGTGCTCGACGTGCGGCTCACCGACGCGGGGCGGAGACTGCGCGAGCAGGCTCTCGAGGTGCCCGGCAAGGTGATGGCGAGCGTCGGAACGGACGCCCAGGCACTCCTGGCCCTCCGCGACGCGCTGCGCCCGTTCGCCGGCGCGCGCTGACCTGGGCCGCCGCGCCGGACGCGCCGTCTTCGCCCACGGCGAACGGCTCCCAGGCCTCATGTCGGAGGCCCCGCCTACACTTGACTGGTGCCCATCGTCCCTGTCGCCCTGCCCGCGAACATGCCCGCAAAGACCGTCGGCGGCGCCAGCGGAATGCTGAGCGTCCGCGGTGCCCGCGTGCACAATCTGAAGGATGTCGACCTCGACATCCCGCGCGATTCGCTCGTCGTCTTCACGGGGCTGTCCGGCTCCGGCAAGTCCAGCCTCGCGTTCGACACGATCTTCGCCGAGGGGCAGCGCCGGTACGTCGAGTCGCTGAGCGCGTACGCCCGCCAGTTCCTGGGACAGGTCGATCGTCCCGACGTCGACTTCATCGAGGGCCTGAGCCCTGCCGTGTCGATCGACCAGAAGTCGACCAACCGCAACCCCCGGTCGACCGTCGGCACGATCACCGAGATCCACGACTACATGCGCCTGCTGTGGGCCCGCATCGGCGTGCCGCACTGTCCCGAGTGCGGTGAGGTCATCCAGCGCCAGACGGTGCAGCAGATCGCCGACCAGCTCATCGAGCTGCCCGAGCGCACGCGGTACCAGATCGTCGCCCCGATCGTCACCCAGAAGAAGGGCGAGTTCGTCGACCTCTTCAAGGAGCTCGGCGCCAAGGGCTATGCGCGCGCCATCGTCGACGGCGAGCTGATCCAGCTGGCCGAGCCGCCCGTGCTCAAGAAGAGCTACAAGCACGACATCGCCGTCGTGGTCGACCGCCTCGTCGCGGCGCCCGCCATCCTGGATCGCGTCACCGACTCGGTCGAGACCGCGCTGTCGCTTGCCGGCGGTGTCATGCAGATCAACTTCGTCGACGAAGAGGGCGACGCCGCCTGGCAGTCCTTCTCCGAGAAGCTCGCGTGCCCGAACGGTCACCCGCTGCAGCTCACCGAGATCGAGCCGAGGACGTTCTCGTTCAACGCCCCGTTCGGCGCGTGCCCGGCCTGCTCGGGGCTCGGCACCCGCATGTCGGTGGACGTCGAGCTCATGCTGGGCGACGAGGACCTGTCGATCCGCGAGGGCGTCCTCATCCCGTGGACGACCCAGGGCAAGGGGCTCTTCCAGTACTACGAGCGCCTGCTCGAAGGACTCGCGAACGACCTCGGCTTCTCGCTCGACACTCCGTGGAAGAAGCTGCCGTCCGACGTCCGCGAGGCCGTGCTGCGGGGCGAGAACTACAAGGTCACGGTGCGGTGGAAGAACCGCTACGGCCGCGAGATGCGCTACTCGTCGGGTTTCGAGGGCGTCGTGCCGTACATCGAGCGGCAGTACACGCAGGCCGAGTCCGACACGCAGCGGCAGCGCTGGTCGGAGTACCTGCGCGAGGTGCCGTGCCCCGTGTGCGACGGCGCGCGCCTGAAGCCCGAGGTGCTGGCCGTGCAGGTGCACGGCCATTCGATCGCGGATGCCTCGCGCCTGAGCCTCGGCGAGGCGCGCGAGTACTTCGCGAAGCTGACGCTCACCGAGCGCGAGGCGACGATCGCCGCGCAGGTGCTGCGCGAGATCCGCCTGCGACTGGACTTCCTCATCCGCGTGGGTCTGGACTACCTCAGCCTCAGCCGCGCAGCCGCGACCCTGTCCGGCGGCGAGGCGCAGCGCATCCGGCTGGCCACGCAGATCGGCTCGGGCCTGACGGGCGTCCTCTACGTGCTCGACGAGCCGTCGATCGGCCTGCACCAGCGCGACAACCGCCGCCTCATCGAGACGCTCGTCGCGCTGCGTGACCTCGGCAACACGCTCATCGTCGTCGAGCACGACGAGGAGACGATCCACGCCGCCGACTGGGTCGTCGACATCGGCCCGGGCGCCGGCGTCAACGGGGGAGAGGTCGTGCACTCCGGTCCGATCGAGGAACTCCTCGCCGACCGCGACTCGATCACCGGCGACTACCTGTCGGGGCGTCGGGCGATCCCGACGCCGAAGAAGCGCCGCAAGATCGACAAGAAGCGTCAGGTCGGCGTGGTGGGCGCGCGTGAGAACAACCTGAAGAACGTCTCCGTCGACTTCCCGCTCGGCGTGCTCACCTCGGTGACCGGCGTGAGCGGCTCCGGCAAGTCGTCGCTGGTCAACGGCATCCTCTACCAGGTCCTGGCGACGCGCCTCAACGGCGCCCGCCGGGTGGCCGGCAAGCACACGCGCGTGACCGGGCTCGAGAACCTCGACAAGGTGGTCCACGTCGACCAGGCGCCGATCGGACGCACCCCGCGGTCCAACCCGGCGACGTACACCG
This sequence comes from Microbacterium sp. ZW CA_36, assembly GCF_044987475.1. Lineage (NCBI taxonomy): Bacteria > Bacillati > Actinomycetota > Actinomycetes > Micrococcales > Microbacteriaceae > Microbacterium > Microbacterium sp. ZW CA_36. The sequence goes on along the minus strand of NZ_JBJDRL010000048.1, from coordinate 8,656 downwards.
GCGTGTTCGACCGCATCCGCACGCTGTTCAGCGAGACGCCCGAGGCGAAGGTCCGCGGCTACCAGCCCGGTCGCTTCAGCTTCAACGTCAAGGGCGGCCGCTGCGAGGCGTGCTCGGGCGACGGCACGATCAAGATCGAGATGAACTTCCTGCCCGACGTGTACGTCGACTGCGAGGTCTGCCACGGCAAGCGGTACAACCGCGACACCCTCGCCGTGCACTACAAGGGCAAGAACATCGCCGAGGTGCTGGAGATGCCGATCGCCGAGGCGGCGGAGTTCTTCGAGCCGATCCAGGCGATCCATCGCTACCTGAGGACGCTCGTCGACGTCGGTCTCGGCTACGTCCGGCTGGGGCAGTCCGCCACGACGCTGTCGGGCGGCGAGGCACAGCGCGTCAAGCTCGCCACCGAGCTGCAGCGCCGCACCAACGGCCGCTCCATCTACGTCCTCGACGAGCCGACGACCGGCCTGCACTTCGAGGACGTCCGCAAGCTCCTCGAGGTGCTGAACGGCCTCGTCGACAAGGGCAACACCGTCATCGTGATCGAGCACAACCTCGACGTGATCAAGTCCTCCGACTGGGTCATCGATCTCGGCCCCGAGGGGGGTGCCGGTGGCGGTGAGGTCATCGCGACGGGCACACCCGAGCAGGTCGCGCGCGTCGAAGCCAGCCACACCGGCGTCTTCCTCGCCGAGGTGCTGGGCGTCGGCGGCCAGGCGGAGCTCGTCGAGGCCCGCAAGGCCGGCTGAGCGGCATGGCGCGCTCCGCTCCCACCGTCCCGTACAAGCCGAACCCGGGCGAGATCCCCACCAATCCGGGGGTGTACCGGTTCCGCGACCGGGACGGGCGCGTGCTGTACGTCGGCAAGGCGAAGAACCTCCGCGCGCGCCTGTCGAACTACTTCGCTCCGCTGCACACGCTGCACGAGCGCACCCGTCGCATGGTGACGACGGCGGCGTCCGTGGAGTGGACCGTGGTCGCGACCGACGTCGACTCGCTGCAGCTCGAGTACCAGTGGATCAAGGAGTTCGATCCGCCGTTCAACGTCCGCTACAAGGACGACAAATCGTACCCGTTCATGGCGATCACGCTCGCCGACGAGGCGCCGCGGGTGATCGTGACGCGCAACCGCCGCATCCCGGGCGCCAAGTACTTCGGCCCGTACCCCAAGGTGTGGGCGGTGCACGACACGATCGACCTGATGATCAAGGTCTTCCCGATCCGCACCTGCAGCGACTCGTCGTACAAGAAGGCCATGGCGAGCGGCCGTCCGTGCTTCCCGGGCCAGATCGGGCGCTGCGGCGGACCGTGCTCGATGAAGGTCACGATCGAGGAGCACCGCGCGATCGTCGACGACTTCATCGCCTTCATGTCCGGCGGCGACCAGCGCTTCACGAAGCAGCTGACGGCGCGCATGCGAGAGGCCTCGGCGGCCATGGACTACGAGGCCGCCGCCGTCTACCGCGACCGCCTGCACTCCATCGACGCGGTGCTGAACAAGAGCGCGCTCGTGCTCGCCGCCGACACCGACGCCGACCTGTTCGGCATCGCCGAGGACGAGCTGGCCGCCACGGTGCAGCACTTCGTGATCCGCGGTGGCCGCGTGCGCGGTGTGCGCGCGACGACGATCGAGAAGGAGATCGACATCTCCGACGGCGATCTCGTCGACCAGGTCATCCAGCGCACCTACGGCAACGCGGCGGGTGCCGACATCCCGAAGCAGGTGCTCGTGCCCTCGATGCCGGACGACGCGGCCGACCTCGAGGAGTGGCTGCGCGCCCGGCGGGGCAAGGGCGTGGCGATCCAGGTGGCGCAGCGCGGCCGCAAGGCCGATCTCATGCGCACCGCCACGCTGAACGCCCAGCAGGCGCTGATGCTCCACAAGACCCGGCGCACCAGCGACTACGTCGCCCGCAGCCAGGCGCTCACCGACCTGCAGGAAGCGCTCGACCTCGCCGAGGCGCCGCTGCGCATCGAGTGCTTCGACGTGTCGCACCTGAGCGGCACCAACGTGGTGGCCTCGATGGTCGTCTTCGAGGACGGACTGCCGCGCAAGGATCAGTACCGCTCGTTCGGCGTCGCCGAGACCACGGACGACACCGACTCGCTCTACCAGGTGCTCACACGGCGCCTCGCCTACCTGGACCGCCCGGAGGAGAACGACACGCCGCTCGTGCCCGACGTGACCTCCGACGAGACCGTCGTCACCGAGCGGCGGCGCCCGCGCTTCGCCTACCGGCCGCAGCTGCTGGTGGTCGACGGCGGCAAGCCGCAGGTGGAAGCGGCGGCCCGCGCACTCCGTGATGCGGGCCACGAGGAGATCGCGTTGTGCGGCATCGCCAAGCGCCTCGAAGAGGTGTGGCTGCCGGGGGAGGAGTACCCGGTCATCCTGCCCCGCACCTCCGAGGCGCTCTACCTGCTGCAGCGTCTGCGCGACGAGGCCCACCGCTTCGCGATCACCCACCAGCGCAAGCGGCGGCGCCGCGACATCCAGAGCGTGCTGGCCGAGGTGCCGGGTCTCGGCGAGGCCCGCATCAAGGCGCTGCTGCGTCACTTCGGATCGGTGTCGGCGCTGCGCAAGGCGACCCCCGAAGAGATCGCCGAGCTCCCGGGCGTCGGCCCGAAGCTCGCCGCGGCGATTCACTCGCACCTCGCGGAGCCCGCGCCCGTCACCAGTGGGTAGGCTGGGCTCGACGGGGGTGGTCATGGGCGAGGCGACGCGTCACGACGTCGGAGAAGTGCTGATCGTCACGGGCATGTCGGGCGCCGGAAGATCGACCGCGGCGAACTCGCTGGAGGACCTCGACTGGTACGTGGTCGACAATCTGCCGCCGCAGATGCTGAAGCCGCTCCTCGACCTCACCGAGCTCGCCGGGGGAGTGCTGCCGAGGGTCGCCGTCGTCGTCGACGTGCGTGGCCGCGACCTCTTCTCCGACCTTCCCGATGCGATGCGGGCGCTTCGCGAGCGCCGGCAGATCCGGGTCATGTTCCTCGACGCCTCCGACGATGTGCTCGTGCGCCGGTTCGAGGCGGTGCGGCGCCCGCACCCGCTGCAGGGCGAGGGGACCATCCTCGACGGCATCCGCCGGGAGCGTGCGCGTCTCGCGGCCGTCCGCGAGGGTGCCGACGTCATCATCGACACGTCGTCGTACAACATCCACCAGCTCGCCACCAAGGTCGCCGATCTCTTCACCGAGGAGGGGTCCGCGCGGCACACGCTCACCCTGCAGAGCTTCGGCTTCAAGTACGGGCTGCCGCCCGACGCCGACCTCGTGGCCGACATGCGATTCCTGCCGAACCCGTTCTGGGACGAGCGGCTCCGCCCGTTCACCGGCGAGGACGCCGAGGTGCGCGAGTACGTGCTGGCCCAGACCGGCGCGGCCGAGTTCCTGGAGGCGTACAGCGCGGCGCTGCGCCCGGTGCTCGAGGGGTATCAGCGCGAGAACAAGAGCCACTCGGTCGTCGCCGTGGGCTGCACCGGCGGCAAGCACCGCTCGGTGGTGATGGTCCGCGAGCTCGCGGAGCGCCTCGCGGCGGTGCCCGGCGTGGCGGTCCGTGTGACGCATCGCGACCTCGGTCGGGAGTGATGAGGCGCGTCCCGGCCGGTAGGGTGGAGGGTCGTTCCCGAAAGACCCGCGAAGGAGTCCCGTGTCGCTGACCGCTGACGTGAAGGCCGAGCTGATCACCGTGCGAGACCCGCGCCCGACCGCACGGGTCGCCGAGCTCACGTCGCTGCTGCGATTTTCGGGCGGCCTGCACTCGATCGCGAACCGCGTCGCGGTCGAGGCCGAACTCGATTCCGACATCCTCGCCCGGCGCACCGCGCGCGACCTCGTCGAGCTGTACGGCGTGCGCCCGGAACTCGTGCACGTGCAGGGCTCCGGTGCCCGCACGGGCAGCCACTACGCGGTGCGCGTGATCGAGGGCGGCGAGACCCTCGCCCGCCAGACCGGCCTCCTCGACCAGCGGCGCCGTCCCGTGCGCGGGCTTCCCAACAAGCTCACGACGGGCTCACGCGGGGATCTCGCCGCGATCTGGCGCGGCGCGTTCCTGGCGGCCGGAACGCTCACCGACCCGGGTCGCTCCGCCGCGCTGGAGATCACCTGCCCGTCCTCCGAGGCCGCAATGGCCCTGGTGGGCGCCGCGCACCGTCTCGGCATCGCCGGCAAGGCCCGCGAGGTGCGCGGCATCCCGCGCGTCGTCGTGCGCGAGGGTGAGGCGATCCGCGCGGCCCTGGCCGCGATGGGCGCCATGCGCGCGGCGGCCGACTGGGACCAGATGCGTCAGCGCCGCGAGGTGCGTGCGGGCGTCAACCGGCTCGTGAACTTCGACGACGCGAACCTCCGTCGCTCGGCGCAGGCCGCCGTCGCCGCCTGCGCGCGCGTCGAGCGTGCGCTCGCGATCCTCGGCGACGAGGTGCCCGAGCACCTCCGCCAGGCCGGTGACCTGCGTCTCGCGCACCGCGATGCCAGCCTCGACGAACTGGGCCACCACGCGGACCCGCCGCTGACCAAGGACGCGGTCGCCGGCCGCATCCGTCGCCTCCTCGCGATGGCCGACAAGAAGGCCGAGGCCGAGGGTCTGCCCGGCACCGAGTCGGCCGTCCCCGCCGGCATCGAGGACTGATCCTGCGCGGCTGATGCCGCGGGCCACGGCCCGGCCGCGCACGCCCGAGCCTCCGTGGGGCGTGTAGCGATGCTTGGAGGTCCGGGGACCGTCTTCCACACGTCACAGTGGGAAGCAACCCCGTCGCCCGTGCGTTGCCGCTCAGTAGGATGATTCCGTCACCCTCGCTGCGCCGGGGATTTCGGCGCGCGCCGACAGGAAGAAGAGAACATGGCGAAGTACACCTTGCCCGACCTCCCTTACGACTACGCCGCCCTCGAGCCGCACATCAGTGGCAAGATCATGGAGCTGCACCACAGCAAGCACCACCAGGCGTACGTCACCGGCGCGAACACCGCGCTGGAGCAGCTGGCCGAGGCGCGTGAGACCGGCAACCTGGCCAACGTGAACAAGCTCGAGAAGGACCTCGCGTTCAACCTCGGCGGTCACGTCAACCACTCGATCTTCTGGACCAACCTGTCGCCCGAGGGCGGCGGAGAGCCCGAGGGCGAGCTGCGCGCCGCGATCGACGAGTTCTTCGGCGGCTTCGACAAGTTCCAGGCGCACTTCACCGCAGCCGCGACCGGCATCCAGGGCTCCGGCTGGGCCGTCCTCAGCTGGGACCCGATCGGCGAGCAGCTCATCATCCAGCAGCTGTTCGACCAGCAGAGCAACACCGCGCAGGGCACGATCCCGGTGTTCCAGCTCGACATGTGGGAGCACGCCTTCTACCTCGACTACCTCAACGTCAAGGCCGACTACGTGAAGGCTGTCTGGAACATCGCGAACTGGCAGAACGTGGCGCAGCGCCTCGACGCCGCCCGCCAGAAGACCTCGGGCCTGCTGGTACTGTCATAAAAGGCGCGGCCGTCCCGGCGGGACGCCCGCCGGGACGCCGTTGTCCTCGTTCGCACCGCACCAACCGCGCACTCGCGCACGACACATCTCAGGAGAAACTCCGTGACTGTCAAGATCGGCATCAACGGCTTCGGCCGAATCGGACGCAACTACCTCCGCGCGGCACTCGCGCAGGGTGCGGACCTCGACATCGTGGCGGTGAACGACCTCACCGACAACAAGACGCTCGCTCACCTGCTCAAGTACGACTCGGTCGGCGGCCCGCTGGACGCCGAGGTGTCCTACGACGAGGACTCGATCACCGTCGGCGGCAAGAAGATCAAGGTCTTCGAAGAGCGTGACCCCGCCAACCTCCCCTGGGGCGAGCTGGGCGTCGACATCGTCATCGAGTCGACCGGTCGCTTCACCAAGGCCGACGACGCCAAGAAGCACGTCTCGGGCGGCGCCAAGAAGGTGCTCATCTCCGCTCCCGCCACCGGTGACGACGTGACCGTCGTCATGGGCGTCAACGAGGGCGACTACGACCCCGAGAACCACGTCATCATCTCGAACGCGTCGTGCACCACGAACTGCCTCGCCCCGCTGGCCAAGGTCTTCAACGACGCCTTCGGCATCGAGCGCGGTTTCATGATGACCGCCCACGCCTACACGGCCGACCAGAACCTCCAGGACGGCCCGCACAGCGACCTCCGCCGTGCCCGCGCCGCGGCGATCAACATCGTCCCGGCCTCGACCGGTGCCGCGAAGGCCATCGGACACGTGCTCCCCGAGCTCAACGGCAAGCTCAGCGGCTCGTCGTACCGCGTGCCGGTTCCCACCGGCTCGATCGTCGACCTCACGATCGTCACCCCGACCGAGGGCCTCACGGTCGACCAGGTCAACGCCGCCTACCAGGCCGCCGCGGCCGACGGTCGCCTCGCGGGCTACCTGCAGTACACCGAGGACCCGATCGTCTCCAGCGACATCCAGGGCAACCCGCACTCGTCGATCTTCGACTCGGAGCTGACCAACGTCAGCGGCAACCTGGTCAAGGTGTCGGCCTGGTACGACAACGAGTGGGGCTACTCCAACCGCCTCGTCGACCTCACCGAGTACGTCGCCGAGAGCCTGTAACCACGCCATGGCTCTGCGCACCCTCGATTCGCTGGGTTCGCTGGCCGGCAAGCGCGTCATCGTCCGTGCTGATCTCAACGTTCCTCTCAAGGACGGGATCATCACGGACGATGGCCGTGTGCGGGCCACGCTCCCCACGCTCAACGCCCTGATCAATCAGGGCGCACGCCTCGTCGTCTGCTCGCACCTCGGTCGCCCCGACGGGGCTCCCGATGCGAAGTACAGCCTCGCGCCGGTCGCGCAGCGCCTGTCGGAGCTGCTCGGCAAGCCCGTCGCTTTCGCCCGCGACACCGTCGGCGAGTCCGCTCAGGAGGCCGTCCTGGCCCTCGAGGACGGCGACGTCGCGGTGATCGAGAACCTCCGGTTCAACCCGGGGGAGACCGCGAAGGACGAGGGGGAGCGCCGGGCGTTCGCCGAACAGCTCGCCGCACTCGGCGACGCACTCGTCTCGGACGGCTTCGGCGTCGTGCACCGCAAGCAGGCGTCCGTGTACGAGCTCGCCGAGATCCTGCCGTCCGCGGCGGGTCTGCTCATCGCGACCGAGCTGGACGTCCTGGATCGCCTCACCGAGAGCCCGGAGCGGCCCTACACGGTCGTCCTCGGCGGCTCGAAGGTCAGCGACAAGCTGGGTGTCATCTCGCACCTGCTGCCGCGCGTCGACCGGCTGCTCATCGGCGGCGGAATGCTCTTCACGTTCCTCGCCGCCCAGGGCCACAAGGTCGGCTCGAGCCTGCTCGAGGCAGACCAGCTCGACACCGTCCGCGAGTACATGCGCCGCGCGGAGGAGTCGGGCGTCGAGCTCGTGCTGCCGACCGACGTGGTCGTCGCCTCGAAGTTCGGAGCCGACGCGGAGCACGTGGTGACGCGCGCGGATCAGATCGAGGAGACGCCGTTCGGCGCCTCCGGGCTGGGCCTGGACATCGGGCCCGACACTGCAGCGCGGTTCGCCGAGCTCGTCCGCGGCTCGAAGACGGTGTTCTGGAACGGCCCGATGGGCGTGTTCGAGCTCGCGCCGTTCGCGGCCGGGACCAAGGCCGTCGCGCAGGCGCTCACCGAGGTCGACGGTCTGTCGGTCGTCGGCGGAGGCGACTCCGCCGCGGCGGTCCGCCAGCTCGGGTTCGCCGACGACGCCTTCGGTCACATCTCGACCGGCGGTGGCGCCAGCCTCGAGTTCCTCGAGGGCAAGAAGCTCCCCGGACTGGAGGTCCTCGGATGGCAGTAGACAGCGCTGGTTCAACGGCTGCTGCGCAGACCAGGCGTACCCCGCTCATCGCCGGCAACTGGAAGATGAACCTCGACCACCTGCAGGCGGTCGCGTTCGTCCAGAAGCTGCACTGGACGCTCAAGGACGCGAAGCACGAGGACGGCTCGGTCGAGGTGGCGGTCTTCCCGCCCTTCACCGACCTCCGCACGGTGCAGACCCTTCTCGACGCCGACAAGATCCCCTTCGCGCTCGGTGCACAGGACATCTCGTCGCACGACTCCGGCGCGTACACGGGCGAGGTCTCGGGCGCGTTCCTCTCGAAGCTCGACAACCGCTACGTGATCATCGGCCACTCCGAGCGTCGCGAATATCACCACGAGGGCGACGACATCGTCGCCGCGAAGGTGCAGGCGGCGCTGAAGCACGGGCTGGTTCCCGTGATCTGCGTGGGCGAGACCGCCGACGACCTCGAGAAGCACGGTGCGAGCGCCGTACCGGTCGGTCAGCTCCAGGCCGCACTCGAAGGCGTGAAGGCGGATGCCGACATCGTCGTGGCCTACGAGCCCGTGTGGGCGATCGGATCCGGCCAGGCGGCGACGCCCGAGCAGGCCCAGGAGGTGTGCGCCAAGCTTCGCGAGGTCATCGCCGACAAGCTCGGAGCGGATGCCGCAGCCCGCACGCGGGTTCTCTACGGTGGCTCGGTGAAGGCCGCGAACATCGCCAGCTTCATGCGCGAGCCCGATGTCGACGGTGCGCTGGTCGGCGGTGCGAGCCTCGTCGTCGACGAGTTCGCCGCGATCATCCGCTACCAGAAGCACGTCGGCGTCTGAGCGCTGCCCGGCGGGCGGCGGGGGGTTCTCCCCGCCCCCCCGG
>NZ_JBJDRL010000047.1:0-31628 GCF_044987475.1 Microbacterium sp. ZW CA_36 | reverse complement strand
CCTCCCGCACCGCGCGCCCACCTGCCGGCCCTCCCCGTCTGTTCACTTGCGCTGAACGTACGGAAAGTACGGCCCCGGCCGTACATTCAGCGCAAGTGAACCCGGTATCAGGAGGGTGAGCGCGGCATCCCGAGGCAGCGGTCAGACGCGGTCGGCGAGGATCGCGGTGCGCTTGTTGCCGATCCGCGTGAGCAGCAGCGTGGCCGACGCCGATCCGCGGAGCTTCAGGCGGGTGCGCAGCGCCGCGGGATCGACATCCACTCCGCGCTTCTTGATCTCCAGGCGCCCGATGTCACGCTCGCGGAGGGCCTTGCCGAGCGCCTTCACCTCCGCCGGCAGCACCTCGCGCACGCGGAAGGTCGACACGAAGGGCGAGGTGAGGGCGGCGTCCGACGTGAGGTAGGCGATGTGCTCGTCGAGCATGCCCGCCTCGAGGCTGCGGGCGACGTCGCCGATGAGCCGTGCGCGGATGACCGCGCCGTCGGGCTCGTGCACGTAGGCGCCGAGCTCGCGAGCGGGCTCGTCGGCGGCATCCGTCTCCGCCGTCAGCTCATGCGCCCTGTCGTTGCGGATGACGAGCGCCGCTCGCCGCACGCCCTCGCGCGCGAGCGCGCCGGACCACAGCACGAGCTCGACGGTGGAGCCGTCGGCGCTCACCCACTGCGCCTCGACGTCGTCGGGGATGACCTCACGATCGAGGCCGGGCCCGAGCTTGACGCCGACGGGCATGCGTCGCGCGAGGCCGAAGACCCAGTCGAGCGACGGCGACCAGTCCTCGGGACGGGTGCGTGTGGTCTCGGCGTGACCGGCGGTGCGGCGCGCGGGATCGAGCCACGCGGCGTCGACGCCCTCGAGATCCGCCTCCTCCGCGGTGCCGTGGCGCACCTCGACGTCGGCGCCGAACGGGGCCAGGTTGTAGGCGGCGATCCCCGCAGTGATCTCGTCGGCGTCGACCGCCGTGACGCGCAGGCCGAGGCCGGCGAGACCGAGCGCGTCCCCGCCGATGCCGCAGCCGAGGTCGGCGACATGGGCGAAGCCGGCATCCCGGAAGCGCGCCGCGTGGCGGGCCGCGATCGGCAGGCGGGTGGCCTGCTCGAGCCCTGCGCGCGTGAACAGCATCCGCTCGGCCAGTTCGCCGAACTTCGGCCGCGCGCGCGTGCGCAGCCGTGCCTGCCCGACGACCGCCGACACGAGGTCGGGGGAGTGACCGTCGCGACGGAGCCGCGTCACCGCCCGCGCGACATCGTCGGACGAGTCGACCGGCGGCATGGCGTCGAGCAGCCGGAGCCCCTCGGGCGTCAGGAGCGCCTCGAATTCGGAGAGTTCCACCTGCCGAGCCTACGGGGGTACCCCGGGCTGCATCCCCGAAACCCCCACCGGATCCCCCTCCACGCAGGGGGGAAGTGCGGGGAACCTCCGGATGTGGCCGCGACCGCCCGGGAAGAGACTCTTCATACACCGCCACCCTGGCTCAGCGAGAAAAGGATCAATCATGGCTGACGACAACACCAACGTGCTGGGTGTTCAGACGAACATCGAAGACGTCCTCTCCAACAACGAGGTCGGGAACACCGACGTCGAGGTCGAGGACAACGTTGTCGGCAACGACGGAAACGTGGTCGGCAACGACACGGACGTCGATGTCGAGGACAACAACGTCAACAGCGCGGTCGGCAACGACGACAACATCGTGGACAGCGCCGTCGGCAACGACATCGCTTCCGACAACGAGATCGGCAACACCGACGTCGACGTCGAGGACTCCGGCAACGGCAACTTCTCCGACAACGTGGGTGGCGACGCCACCGACATCGACGACTCCGGCAACGGCAACTTCTCGGGCAACACCGACAACTCGGACAACTCGGACAACTCCGACAACTCCGACAACTCGGACAACTCCGACAACTCGACCAACAACGCCGCTGTCGGCGTGGGCAACCAGTCGGACAACTCGGACAACTCGGACAACTCGGACAACTCGGACAACTCGGACAACTCGGTCGAGAACGAGCTCGAGGTCGACGTCGAGATCGAGGACTCGTTCAACGACAACTCGGACAACTCGACGGACGACAACCGCGACATCGAGGACGCCTACAACAGCTACACGGACTCGTTCAACGAGACCACGCTGAACGACGACTCGGTCACCGTGGGTGTGCGCCAGTACAACACCGGTGTCGGCGGCGACCTCAACATCGGCGGCGTTCTGGGTGGCGGCGCTGCTGCCGCGGCGGCTGGTGCTGCCGGTGCACTGAGCCTCGAGCTCGACAACCGTGCTCAGGTCGTCGACCAGTCGGTCAACCAGTCCTTCGGCTTCGTCGACGGCGACGTCGAGCAGGACTTCGACCAGGAGGCCGTCGCCAACTCGGGCGACAACGGCGCTGCTGCCGGCGACGACGCGACCGTCGACAACTCGTGGACCAACACCGAGGTCGGCGACATCTCGATCGGCAACACCTGGATCGAGACGCACATCAGCGACTCCTTCCAGGACAACTCGACCAACGAGTGGAACGAGTTCGAGGTCGAGATCGACGACTCGTTCAACGACTACTCCGACCACACCAACGTCGAGGTCGAGATCGAGGACGCCTTCAACGAGGAGTTCAACACCGAGGTCGAGAACGACTTCGAATGGGAGAACAGCGGCAACTTCTTCAGCCCGGGTGGGGACGTCGCAGGCGACGACCTCATCGATCTCTGATCCCTCTCAAGCCTTGCCCGGTCGCCTCTGAAGAGGCGGCCGGGCAAGACCAATTTACGATGCGGATCGATCGCCCGGTCCGCAGCCCCCGAGGTCGCTCCGATGCCGTAGCGTGATGCGGGGGAGATGCGTCGAGGGGGACACAGGTGTCTGAAGCTGTAGCCGTCAAGAAGCCGAGCCGGGAGGATGCCGAGCCGGCGGCGCCGTCCGCGGTGGAGCGTTCGACGAGCAAGGCGCTCGTCACGATCGTCGACAACGTCGGTCAGCTCGCCTCATCGACGGGGCGCGCGGACCTGGCGCGGCGTCTGGAGAACACCCACGAACGACTGCAGGACCCCAACGTGCGGGTCATCGTCGTCGGCGAGTTCAAGCAGGGCAAGAGCAAGCTCATCAACGCCCTCGTGAACGCCCCGGTGTGCCCCGTCGACGACGACGTCGCAACGAGCGTGCCGACCTCGGTCGGCTATGCCGCGACCCCCGATGCATGGGTGACCCTGCAGTCCGCGAATGAGTCCGAGGCGCCGGTCCGTCAGCAGATCGCGCTGGAAGACATCGCACAGTTCGTGTCGGAGCGCGGCAACCCCGCCAATGAGCGCAGAGTCGTCGCCGCCGAGGTCGTGCTCCCCCGCGAGCTGCTGAAGGGCGGACTGCGACTGGTGGACTCACCCGGTGTCGGAGGGCTCGACTCGACGAACGCCCTCGCCACTCTGGCGGCGCTGTCATCTGCGCATGCCGTCCTGCTGGTGTCCGATGCCTCGCAGGAGTACACCGAGCCCGAGGTGCAGTTCCTCAAGCACGCCATGCGCGTGTCGCCGAACGTGGCCGCCGTGCTCGCCAAGACCGACATGTATCCCCAGTGGCGCGACATCGAGCGCATCGATCGCGCGCATCTCGGCGACCTCGGGGACGTCCCGATCTTCGCGGTCTCCAGCGATCTGCGCCTCATCGCCGCCGAGGAGCAGGACCGCGAGCTCAACAGCGAGTCCGGATTCCCCGCGCTCGTGGCGCACCTTCGGCAGGAGGTGCTCGGCCGCGCGGAGATCATCCACGCGCGCAGCGCCGTGCACGATCTGGTGTCGGTGGTCGAGCAGCTGAAGATGTCGCTCACCTCCGAGCTCGAGGCGATCCTCCACCCGGAGAACACCCCGAGGCTCATCGCGCAGCTCGAAGATGCGAAGGCGCGCGCCGACGAGTTCCGCGGTCGCTCCTCCAAATGGCAGATCACCCTGAACGACGGCGTCGCCGACCTCATCTCCGACATGGAGCACGACCTCCGTGACCGGCTCCGCAAGGTGCAGCGCGAGGCCGAGGATGCGATCGACGAGGGCGACCCCGGCCCCATCTGGGACCAGATCACCGAATGGCTCGACCAGCGGGTGTCGGCGGCAGTCTCGGAGACGTTCGTGTGGACCGACGAGCGCTCACGGTGGCTGTCGGAAGAGGTCGCCGAGCTGTTCAGCGAAGGTGAGGCCGGCCTCCCGCTCATCGACGTGGGCGACACCGAGGGCGTGCTGGACCCGGTCGAGGGTCTGTCCGACCTCGGCCATCGTCAGATGGGCGCAGCCGAGAAGATCTTCATCGGCGTCCGCGGCTCGTATGGCGGCGTGCTCATGGTGGGCCTCGCGACCGGCCTCATCGGCCTGACCCTCATCAACCCGCTCTCGCTCCTCGCCGGCGTGCTCGTCGGCCGCCGGGCGTATCGCGAAGACATGAGCTCGCGGCTGTCCCGCCGGCGGTTCGAGGCGAAGTCCCTCGTCCGCAAGTACCTCGATGAGGTGCAGTTCCAGGTGGGCAAGCAGCTGAAAGACCGCCTGCGGCTCGTCCAGCGGGCGGCGCGCGACCACTTCGGCAGCATGGCCGACGAGATCCACCGTTCGTTGTCGGATGCGATGCTCGCCGCCAAGCAGGCGGCCGGCACCTATGCCGGAGAGAGCGAGAAGCGGGTGAAGGAGCTGAACGCCCAGGTGCAGCAGCTCGAGGCACTCCGGGCCAAGATCCCCGCCCTGCCCCCGGCGCGGGCCGTGGAGGCGGCGAAGCGGTGAGGACCACCACCCAAGACGATACGGCCGCCCTCATCCGCGCCGCATCGGAGCTCTATATCGACGACCCCGCGGCCATGGACGTGCTGTCCGACCTGGATCGGCGGCTCCGGGAGCCGCTGCGTCTGGCCATCGCGGGGATGGTGAAGGCCGGGAAGTCCACACTCCTGAACGCGATGCTGGGCGAGCGGCTCGCGCCGACCGACGCCGGCGAGTGCACCCGGGTGGTCACGTGGTACCGGTACTCGGCGACGCCCACCATCACGCTCCACCCCCACGACGGGCCGCCGCGGCGCATGCCGATCCATCGCGAGGAGGGCCGCCTCGTCCTCGAGCTCGGAGACATCTCGCCGGACGAGACGGCGTGGATCGATGTGGGGTGGCCGTCGACCGGGCTGCGCAATCTCATCCTCATCGACACGCCGGGCATCGCATCGCTCTCGAAGGACGTCTCGGCGCGCTCCACCGACTTCCTCGTTCCCGAGACCGAGCCGTCGTCGGCCGACGCGATCGTGTACCTCATGCGCCATATGCACGCGTCCGACCTCAAGTTCCTGGAGTCTTTCCGCGACACCGCCGCAGGAGCTTCACAGACGGTCAACGCCGTGGCCGTGCTGTCGCGCGCCGACGAGATCGGCGCCGGCCGCATCGACTCCCTGCTGTCGGCCGGCAAGGTCGCACGGCGCTACGAGAAGGACGGCGAGCTCGCGGCGCTGTCGCTCGGAGTGGTCCCGGTCGCCGGACTGCTCGCCGAGAGCGCACGGACGATGCGCGAGGACGAGTTCACCTCATTCCAGGAGCTCGCCTCCCTCGAGCGCAAGGCACGAGAGGCGCTCATGGTCTCTGCCGATCGGTTCGTGCGACCCGCCGATTCCACGTCGCTGAGCGAGGAGGTTCGCCGTCAGCTCCTGAGCCGCTTCGGCATCTTCGGCGTGCGTCTCGCCAGCGCTCTCATCCGCACCGGCGCCACCGACTCCACACAGCTGTCGGAGCAGCTCGTGCAGCAGAGCGGGCTCAACGAGCTCCAGCAGTTCATCCGGCTGCAGTTCCGTACGCGAGCGGCGGCGCTCAAAGTGCGGGGCGTGCTCGACGCTCTCCAGACGCTCCTGCGCGACAGCCCGCGGCCCGGCACCGAGACGATCGTCGGGGGAGTGGAGCGGATCTACGCCTCCGCGCACACGCTGCGCGAGCTGTCGCTCCTGGCCCGCGCACGATCGTCCGATCTGCCGTTGAGCCGGTCCGACGCCACTGAGGCGGAGCGGATCATCGGAGGTGAGGGCCCGTCCGCATCGGCCCGCCTCGGGCTTCCCGATTCGGCGACGCAGCAAGAGCTGCGCGACAAGGTCGAGGAGCTGCTGGCGCGGTGGCGAAGACTCAGCGCGTCTCCGATCGCGGAGCGGGCGACGGTCGAGGTGGCGCGTCAGGTGATCCGCAGCCTCGAGGAGGTGGCGTCAGAAGTCGCCCTCGCCGCCCCCGGCCCGACGGACGTCGTACTTGCGGGCGGTCCATTGCAGCGCGCCCCGGAACGAGCTGAAGAGGAGCGCGAGGAGGGCTAGCGACCACTGTGCGAAGAGCACCTGGCGAAGCACGGGGCCGTGCTCACCCGTGGCGAAGAATTCGGACGACAGCAGGAAGAGCCCGATCTGTCCCACCACCGTCGCGAGCTGCCACCACCGGGCATTCGGCTTTCGGTTCGAGAACGACACGAGCAGCACGATCTGGATCAGCAGCAGGGTGACCGCCACGGCGAAGACGGACCAGAAGAGGATGTCGGCGGCAGCCGTGTACGTCTCCTCGCTGCGCCCCTCCGCGACGCCCTTCACGACCTCCGTGATGAGCGGCACCTGGTCTTCGCGGATCACGAAGAGGTAGACGACCGCGACGCCACCGGCGAGAAGGCTGAGCACCCACAGGAGCTGACTGAGGCGCACCGTGAACGGCGGCGGACGCTTCGTCAGAACGGGCGCGACGTTCGGGCTCGCCGTCGGCGGACGCTCCGGCGCTTCACGCCGCTCTCGCGGCGGAGGTGGAGGTGGCGGAGTCCGGTCGCGTGAGGGGCTCGGCTGCGGGGCCACCACCTCGGAGGCGGGAACCTTCGCCACCGGCACGCGACCGATCGCCGTGCCGGTCGGCGGCGCCGTATCTCCGAAGCTCGGCGGCTGAGGCTTCGGGCGCGCGCTCGCGCGCCTTGGGTGTGCCAAGGCGCGCGAGCGGTCGTCGTCGTCTTCCGGATCTGTCACGTCGGGCCTCAGAACTCCTCCTCGGACTCCGGCTCGATGTAGGTCTCGTCGATGGAGATGGCCGTCGCGTCGTCGGACTCGTAGTTGCCCTCGTTCGACACGTCGACGTCGGTCGCCGTCTCGGTCGTGGTGGTGTCGTTGAACGACTCCTCCACCTCGACGTCGACCGCCACATCCGTGGAGTTGTCGTTGACGGAGTCTTCGACGCCGACCTCGATGTCGGTCTCGGTGTTGGTCGAACCGTCGTTGAACGAGCCGTCGATGTTCGTCGTCGTGTCCTCGTTGCCGATGCTGACATCGCCGACGGTCGTCGTGTCGTTCGAGTTGTCGACGGTGGCGTCCTCGCCGGCGGCGGCGCCGTTGTCGCCGCTGTTGACCACAGCCTCCTGGTCGAAGATCTGGTTGACGTCGCCGTCCGCCCAGATGTTCTGGTTGACCGACTGGTCGACGATGGTCGCCCGGTTGTCGATCGAGAAGGACTGGGTGATGTTCGTGATCTCCTTCTCCACGGTCGTCGGCTTCGGAGGTCCGGGAGGGGCCGGCGGTCCCGCCGGCTTCGGATACACGTCGGGGCGGTCCACGATGACCGGCGCGACGGCCCGGACGTCGTCGACGCAGGCGTCACTGAGCCCGTTGCGGGCGAGCGTGCCCTGCGGGTCCTCCTCGAACTCCGCGGCTGCCGCGGGGTCATTGAGCAGACTGAGGATGAACTCGATCAGTGCATCGGCGATTGTTGCGAGCGGTGTTGTCATGTCTCGGCTCCTGTCACTTCGAGGCTCATTCTCGAGAGTAGGTGGTTGGTGTGTTCGGTGAATCGGGGGTTTCCCCGATGCGGATGGGGGACGGCACGGGGATCTGCGCGGGCAGGCGAGGGCATCAGGTGTCCCCGTCCGCGGAAGGGCCGCTCGGGCTCAGCGCGACACGCAGTTTGGCGATCAGATCCGAGCGCGACGTCGCTCCGAGTCGGCGCCGGATGCTCGCGATGTGATGCTCGGCCGTGCGTGGCGAGATGAAGATCGTCTCGCCGATCTCGGCGTACGTCTTGCCCTGCACGACCAGGCGTGCGACATCCGTCTCGCGCTCACTGAGTCCGGCGGCCGCGCTCGCGCGCGATGCCGGGGAGCTCTCCGCCGATGCATCGGTCGTGCGGGTCTCCTGCGGGTGCAGTTCGCGCGCGCACGCGAGCAGGCGGGCCGAGACCTTCCGGTCGTCCGAGCGGTTGGCGCCGTGTCGCGCGAGACGTGCGGCGTCCCACCTCAGTCCGATGGCGCCGAGTCCCTGGGCCGAGGCTTCGACGGCGTCGGCGTCCACCGTCCCGGCGAGCACCGACGTCCAGAGGCGCCCGGCGGTGGCCATCGTCGCCGCGACGCGGCTGCCGGGCGCGGCGTCGACGAGCGCGTGCGCGTGCGGGCCGAGGTAGTCGGGGTGGTCCAGCAGGATCCCGCGCTGAATGCCGGCCCACCGCAGGTGCGCGGCCCAGAGCGGCGGCGAACCCAGCGACTCCACGATGTGCAGGGCCTGCACGAACAGCGGCTGCGTCGCCGACTCGTCACCGACGCGCGCAGCGGCGGTCACGAGTTCCGCGACCGGCAGCAGAGTGTAGAGGTCGACGTCGGCGTCCAGCAGGCTGTCGCGCCCGGACTCCCAAGCTTCGGCGAGGCCTGCGGCATCCTCGTACCGTCGCGCGAGGCCGACGCGGATGGCGTGCGCCAGCAGGTCGTCCCGCGGCACCGGCGTCGGTGCGAGGGCGAGGGCGGCGTCGAGGTCCTCGCGCGCCTTCCCGCCCTGGGCGAGACCGAGTGCGATCCACGCGCGCCACAGCAGCAGCCGGGAGAGCATCCACGGTGTTCCCGTGTGACCCTCGATCGCCGCGTCGATGACGGATCGCGCAGTCGAGAGGTCGCCGGAGCTGATCGCGGCGACCGCGGCGATCACGGCGGGAAGCTCCGGCATGGGTGCCGAGGACCGGGACGCGGTGTACAGGTGGGATCCGCGAACGAGGTCGGCGAGCGCGGTGTCGGCCTGGTCTGCCCGCAGCGATGCACGCAGACCTCGATGGACGAGCTTCATCGCAACGGTGAGGGTCGAGGGCGCCGCGAGCGCGGCCGTCGCCGTCTTGCCCTCGTCATCCTGCGCGCAAGGATCCCCGACGCCGATCCGGGTGATGTACTCGCGAGCGGATGCCTCGGCCGACGCGGGAGGGAGCACGTCGTAGACGGTGCACCCGGTCTGCAGCATCCCCCGCATCGACCAGGTCGCCGCGGCGACATCGGCGAGCCGGGCGTCCACCGCGGCGTCGCGCTCGCCGGACGCCATGGCCTCATCGATGAGGTGCGCGGCGCCGTCGACGTCTCCGGTCGCCCAGGCCACCTGCGCCCGCTTCGCATGCAGGTCGGCGGACGATGTCCCCGCCTCGGCGGCGGCGCGGTAGAAGCTGCCGGCGCGCACCGGATCCGCGTCGAGCAACTGGTCCCCGCGTTCGACGAGCGCAGCCACCAGACGAGGGTCGGACACGTCCGACAGCCAGTCGGTTCCGTGCTGGGCAGCCGGGTCGACACCCCCGGGGTGGGTCGTCAGCAGTTCGACGAGCCGGCGCGTGGGAAGGGTTGCGCGGACGGCGGCGCGCACGACGGGCACCGGACGTCCGTTGCGCAGGAGCAGGCCGTCGGCGTATGCCTGGACGAGGATCCCGTCCGACTCGCCCCGCAGCTCGGAGTCGAGCGGATTCGCCTCCGCCGCCGCCACGCTGACCGCTTCGACCGCTCGCCTCACGTCCGTGTCGACCACCCCGAGGCGGTGTGCGACGCTCTGCTCGAGCACGCGACCGAGCGCTGAGTGGTCGATGTCGTCGGCGCAGTCCCTCTCGTCGTGTGCCGACAGCGCCGCCGACACGAGCCATGAGACGCCGCCGGTGATCTCGAGGATGTGATCCAGGCACGGCGCCGGGATGTCGCGGCCGGTTCCCGCGAGGTAGTCCAGGACGTCCGAGCGCGTCACGTGTCCGAGGACGACCGCCGGGCGGCTGCGCTCCAGGTGTCGTGCGATGCTCGCCAGCTCGTGGGAGCTCGGCCACGGCCTGCTCGTCACGACGAGCGCGGTGTCCGGATCCGCGGCCCGCGCGATGAGGCCCTCGATCTGCGCCGGCGGCAGCAGATGCAGATCGTCGACGAGCAGCACGCTGGCGGCGGGAACGCCCGTCACGTCGGTGTCAGGCCCGAGCAGGTGCAGCGGCACACGGTTGCGGGTGAGGAATCGCTGCGCGCCGCGCAGGATCGTCGACTTGCCCGATCCGGCGTTGCCCGAGATGAGCACGCGAGGCGGCGTGTCCTGTGTGGTGAGAGCGTCGATGAGAGGATGCGCGTGTCGCGATCCTGTGAAGTCGGCGGCGTCGAAGAACGTAGCCAGTGCGGCTGTCGGCGTTGACATGTGATTCCCCAGGCGATCCCGGCGTCAGGGGACGATCTCGGGAGCGGGTGAGGTCTGAGGGGCCGGCTGCAGATCAGCGGGGACCGGCTCCGGCTCAGGGTCGGCCGGTGGGGTCGTGGGCTCCGGCTCGGGGTCGGCCGGGGGAGTCGTGGGCTCCGGCTCCGGCTCGGGTTCGGGCTCCGGCTCCGGCGCTGGGTCCGGCTGGGTGGTCGGTTCCGGTTCCGGCTCGGGCTGCGTCGTCGGCTCGGGCTCCGGCTGGGTGGTCGGTTCGGGTTGCGGCTGCGTCGTCTGCCCCGGCGTGTCGTCGCCGCTCGACGTCGGCGTGGTGCCCGACGATCCGGCGGCCGGCTTCGTGGACGTGCCTTCCTTCGTCGTGGTCGTCGTGGTGGTGGTCGACTTGTTCGGCCCCGCCTTCGAGACGGGAGCGTCGCTCCGGGGGGTCGGCTTCCCGGCCTTCGGATTCGCCGTGCCGCCCGACCCCTTGTCCGGCTCGGGCGCCGTCGCCGTCTCGGCCGCGTTCGTGTCACCGGCGGGCTCCACCTGCGCGGCGGCCTCGGCCTCGGCGTCGGCGTCGGCGGGTGCGGGAACCTGCTCCCAGCCCGACAGTGACAGGAAGGTGCCGCTGCCGTTGCCGAGCGTCATGGTGCTGCCGAAGACGATCGCGGCGGCGACGAGGGCCGCCGCGGCAGAGATGGCGATGTAGTGGCGCGCGCCGTGAGCCGACGATGCCGCGACGGGGGCGACCGGTGCCGCGAGCGCAACGCCGGCCGGCACGAGGAGCTCCAGCCCACCGGCCGAGGCGCCTTCGAAGACGACGAGTTCGCCAGGAGCGGCGATCTCGCGATCCATCGCGCGGATGAGCGCCGTGTGGGCCGCGCCGAGCGCGATGGACGCCTTCGGATCCGCGTCGATCGCGGTCGGGCGGTCCAGATGCTCGGAGATCCGCTGCGTGACCAGCGGGATCCGCGATGATCCGCCGATGAGCAGCACCGACTCGAGCTGCTCGGGGTCGACCTCTGCCGCTTCGAGGGCATCCTCGAGCACGTCGACCGTCTGTGTGACGTACGGATCGATCATGTCCTCGAACTCGGCGCGCGTCAGCCGCACGCTCGAGCGGCCGGCCTGCAGCAGGACCGGGATGACGACGTCGGAGTCGAACGACAGCGCCTCTTTGGCGTCGACGCATTCGCGACGAAGCTGCGACAGCGCGACCCGCGCGTCGGCGGACGAGTCGTCCAGCGCCTCGGGCGAGACCTCCGCGGAGCGCAGCACGTGGCGCACGACGGCGTCGTCGAAGTCGGCCCCACCGAGATTGTCGAGTCCCATCGGCTCTCCGACGAGCTCGAACGAGGTCTCGGTCTTGCGCAGCAGCACGCAGTCGAACGTGCCGCCGCCCAGGTCGTAGACGGCGAGGGTCTCTCCGGGCTCGAGCACGCGCGACGCCTCGTAGTGCCGCGCCGCAGCTTCGGGCTCGGTGATGAACTCCACGTCGCGGATGCCGAGCGCGGCGAGCGCCGAGCTGATCGTTCCCACACGGTGCGGACCCCACATGGCAGGATGCGTGACGATGACACCTGCCGGCGCGCCACCCTCGCGTTCGGTCACCGCGTCGATGACGCCCGCCACGGTCTGCGCGTACAGCTGCTCGGGCGGGATCGACTGGTCGCCCACGACCAGCGGCACGTCGTCGCCGATGCTGCGTTTGAACTCGCGGATCAGTCGCTCGGGCGCGGTGACGCCGCGGCGTTCCGCCGCATCCCCGAAGAGGAGATCGCCATCCTCGGCGACGAAGACCACCGTCGCGACGCTGTCCGCGCGTCGCCCGAGTGGAAACGCCGCAGCCGTGATGCTGCCGTCCGAAGCGACGCGCGCTGTCGCTGCCCCCAGCCTGCTGGTCCCAAGATCCACAGCCAGGAAATACCGCTCAGCCATGTTGAAGCATGCCCCCACATCGTGTGCGAGCTCCCCCGAACTCGCAGCGTTCTCACTCCCCAGAGAGTGAGCCGCTGCTGTGATGATACGCCGGGGCCCGACAAAGCCTCAAGAGCATGTAACAGTTGTGTTTCCGCCAGGTGTCTGCGACGCGCGCGGTATGACGTCACGATTGGCACTCACGTTGCATGAGTGCCAGACCGTTGCCTAGACTGTCATCAGCACTCTCAACGTCAGAGTGCTAACGAGTCTTAGTCTCAAGAAAGAAGAGGTAGACCGTGTCGGTTTCCATCAAGCCGCTCGAGGACCGCATCGTCATCAAGCAGGTCGAGGCCGAGCAGACCACGTCCAGCGGTCTGGTCATCCCCGACACCGCCAAGGAGAAGCCCCAGGAGGGCGAGGTCGTGGCGGTGGGCCCGGGTCGTATCGACGACAACGGCAACCGCATCCCGCTCGACGTCGCCGTCGGCGACCGCGTGATCTACAGCAAGTACGGCGGCACCGAGGTGAAGTTCGGCGGTGACGAGCTCCTCGTCCTGTCGGCTCGCGACGTCCTGGCGGTCGTCGTTCGCTGAGTTCCGCGCACTGCGCGTGACCTCGAGGGTCGGATGCTTCGGCATCCGGCCCTCTCGTCATGTCCGGAGTCTTTGGGCCGGTGCCGCGTGGCAGGATTCCGTGCAGGCTCGGCAGGGAACGGATGCCGCGGGCCGGCGCAGCGGGCCGGCACCGCGCGGGGCGGGCGTAGGCTGACTCGGTGAGTCGCGAGCAGTCGTCCCCGTCGGAACGTGGCACCGTGGACGGGCTCGACCCCTCGACGGCGCTGGACCTCGGTGTGACGACCGGCAGCCGTCGAGTCGCGGATGCCGCCGCCGAGGCGCGCGAGCGCACGCTGGGCGGCGTCTACGCGTTCAGTGCGTATCTGCTGTGGGGTTTCCTGCCGCTGTACTTCCTGCTGCTGGCGCCGACGGGTCCGTGGGAGATCGTGGCGTGGCGCATCCTGCTGTCCCTCGTCTTCTGTGCGCTGCTGCTCACGGTGACGCGCACGTGGCCGCGGCTGGCGGCGATCTTCCGGCAGCCGCGTGTGCTGGGGCTCACCGTGGTCGCGGGTCTCCTGATCTACGTCAACTGGCAGGTCTTCATATACGGCGCGCTGAGCGACCAGGTCATCGAGACCAGCCTCGGCTACTTCATCAATCCGATCGCGACCGTGCTGCTCGCCGTACTGGTGCTGCACGAGCGTCTGCGCGCGACGCAGTGGGTGGCGATCGGCATAGCCGCTGCGGCGGTGGCCGTGATCGTCATCGGCTACGGCGACTTCCCGTGGATCGCGCTCACGCTCGCGGCGTCGTTCGGTGTCTACGGGCTGGTGAAGAAGAAGGTGGGTCCTTCGGTCGACGCCGTGAGCGGTCTCACCCTCGAGACGCTGTGGTTGACGCCGATCGCGGTCGTCGTGCTGGCGATCGTGGGCGCGACGGAGGGCCTCACGATGGGGTCGAGCGGATGGCAGCACACCGTGCTGCTGAGCCTGACGGGCGTCATCACCGCCGTGCCGCTGCTGCTGTTCGCGTCGGGCGCCCGCCGCGTGTCGCTGACCACGATCGGGCTGCTGCAGTTCGTGGCGCCGATCCTGCAGTTCCTGATCGGGTGGCTCGTGCTCGGCGAGCCGATGCCCCTCGAGCGCTGGATCGGCTTCGCACTCGTGTGGGTGGCGCTGATGGTGCTCACCGTCGACTCGGTGCTGCACGCCCGGCGTTCGCGCGCCGGCGTCTGAGATCAACGCACGAGGCGGGCGATGGCCTGCGTGGCCTCGGTGATCTTGGCGTCGGCGGCCTCGCCGCCCAGGCGTGCCGCATCCACCACGCAGTGACGCAGGTGGTCGTCGAGTAGGCCGACGGCGACCGCCTCGAGTGCGGAGGTCAGGGCGCTGATCTGCGTCAGGATGTCGATGCAGTACTTCTCGTCCTCCACCATCTTGTGGATGCCGCGAGCCTGCCCCTCGATGCGCTTCATGCGATTGAGGTACTTGTCCTTGTCGGTGATGTAGCCGTGGTGCGAGGCGTCGCCCTCCGGCGAAGCCGCGTGGTCGAGGTCCGTCTCGCCGTGCGTGTCGATCGTCATGTCTGTGAGTCCTTCATTCTGAACAACGTCCATCATGTATCCAGGGCAGGGTCGCGCGCAGGTCGCAGCTCGGCTAGGAGGCGGCGATCGCCTCCGCAGCAGCGGGCGCTTTCGCCCGCGAGGGATCGGATCGGCCGCCGGAGAGGCTGCGGAACCGTCGCAGCCGCAGGCTGTTGCCCACCACGAAGACACTCGAGAATGCCATCGCCGCTCCCGCGATCATAGGGTTCAGCAGGCCGAGCGCCGCGAGCGGCAGGGCCGCCACGTTGTAGGCGAAGGCCCAGAACAGGTTCACCTTGATCGTGCCGAGCGTCGCGCGCGACAGGCGGATGGCGTCGGCCGCGCTGCGCAGGTCGCCGCGCACCAGGGTGATGTCGGATGCCTCGATCGCGGCATCCGTCCCCGTTCCCATCGCGAGGCCCAGGTCGGCCTGTGCGAGAGCCGCGGCGTCGTTCACGCCGTCGCCGACCATGGCGACGACGCGCCCCTCGGACTGCAGCTGAGTGATGACGGCGACCTTGTCGTGCGGCAGCACCTCGGCGATCACGCGCTCGATACCGACCTCGTCGGCGATCGCACGGGCCGCTGCGGCGTTGTCGCCGGTGAGCAGCACTGGGGTGAGCCGGAGTGCCCGCAGCTGGGCGACCGCCTCGGCGCTCGTCGGCTTGACCTGGTCGGCGACCACGAAGAGGCCTCGCACCTCTCCGTCCCACGCCGCCAGCACCGCGGTGCGTCCCAGCGCTTCGGCCGACGCCTTCGCGGTGGCGAGCTCCGTGGGCAGGGCCAGCGCCCAGTCCGCCAGCAGCGACTCGCGTCCGACGAGCACGGCGTGCCCCTCGACGACGCCCGACACGCCCTTGCCCGGAACGTTCTGGAACGACTCGACCGAGGGGAGTGGTCCGGCCTGGTCGGCGGCGCCGCGTGAGATCGCCTGCGCGATGGGGTGCTCGGAGGCGTGCTCCAGCGCTCCGGCGAGACGCAGCAGCTCGGTACGGGCGCCGGCTGCGGCATCCGACGTCACGGTACCCCGGGCGACTACGACGTCGAGGAGGGTCATGCGGCCGGTCGTGACGGTGCCCGTCTTGTCGAGCACGACGGTGTCGACGGTGCGCGTCGATTCGAGCACCTCGGGACCTTTGATCAGGATGCCGAGCTGCGCGCCGCGGCCGGTGCCGACGAGAAGCGCGGTCGGGGTGGCGAGGCCCAGGGCGCACGGGCACGCGATGATCAGCACGGCGACGGCCGCGGTGAACGCCATCGACGCGGGGGCGCCGGTGAGCAGCCACCCCGCGAGCGTCGCCAGCGCGATGAGCAGGACGATGGGCACGAAGATGCCCGAGATCCGGTCCGCGAGGCGCTGCACCTGGGCCTTGCCCGACTGCGCGTCCTCGACGAGGCGCGCCATCTGAGCCAGCTGGGTGTCGTCGCCCACGCGCGTCGCGCGCACCACGAGGCGCCCGCCCACGTTGACCGTGGCGCCGACGACGGCGTCACCCGGGGCGACCTCGACGGGCACGGACTCGCCCGTCACCATCGAGGCGTCGACGGCCGACGTGCCCGAGGCCACGACGCCGTCGGTCGCGATCTTCTCGCCCGGCCGCACGACGAACTCGTCGCCGACGTGCAGGTCGGCGATGGGCACACGGACCTCGTCGCCCGTCGGCCGCAGCACCGCCACGTCCTTGGCGCCGATCTCGAGGAGGGCGCGGAGGGCCGCGCCGGCGCGGCGCTTGGACCGCTGCTCGAAGTACCGGCCGGCGAGCACGAACGTGGTGACCCCGGCCGCGACCTCGAGGTAGATGTCACCGGCCCCGTCGCTCGCGGTCACCGACCACTCGAACGCGTGCGTCATGCCGGGCATGCCGGCGTGGCCGAGGAACAGGGCGTAGAGCGACCAGAGGAACGCGGCCGAGACGCCCAGTGAGATGAGCGTGTCCATCGTGGCGGCGCCGTGGCGGAGGTTGATCCACGCGGCCCGGTGGAACGGCCAGGCGCCCCACACCACGACCGGCGCGGCGAGCGCCAGCGACGCCCACTGCCAGTAGGTGAACTGCAGCGCCGGGATCATCGCGAGCAGGATCACCGGCGCCGACAGCACGATCGACCCGATGAGGCGCTGGCGCAGGCTCGTCAGCTCGGGATCGGCCACGTCGGTGGCCGGCTCGGCGGCGGGCGGGGCCGGAAGGGCGGCGGTGTACCCGGTCTTCACGACCTCATCGATGAGTGCCTGCGGGTCCAGTCCCGCCGGTACGCTCACGAACGCCTTCTCGGTGGCGTAGTTGACGGATGCCTCGACCCCGTCCAGCCGGTTGAGCCGCTTCTCGATCCGTGCGGCGCACGACGCGCACGTCATCCCGCCGATCTCGAGTTCGACCCGGGCGGGAGTCGAGGCCGCGGCCATCAGGCGCGGACCGCGCTGTAGCCGGCCTCGTCGACGGCGGCGATGACGGCGTCGTCGGCCAGCTCCGTCGAGGCGACGATCGTGAGGGTGCCGGAGGCGGCGCTCACCTGGACGTCTTCGACGCCCGCGAGCTTGGATACCTCGCCGCGCACAGACGCCTCGCAGTGCCCGCAGCTCATTCCCGTCACCTTGTACTGGGCCTCAGCCATCTCTTCTCCTCGTGTTGTCGGGGTGGGATACCCCTGTGGGGTACCGCGAGGACCAGTGTATACCGGCAAGGGGTATGCGGGCCCGGTTCGGGCGGGATCGCGCAGACGCGGGGCCGCGCGAGGCGGACCCGCGATGATCCGTCCACAGGCGAGGCGTCTGCCGGAGGCGTGGAATTGCCCGCCGATCACGGATTTCAAGCTGTTACAGATCGTTAACGAAAGGCAACATTGCAGGAGCCCGGCGGCGATTAGGTTTAGTGCACTGGGTCGGCGCCCGAGCCGTTCCCGTTTGCCATTACACAGCAAGGAGCAACATGAGCGTCTTCACCCGCTCGCGCACGTCCACCGTCCTCGGTGGCATCGCGCTCATCGGCGCCAGCGCCCTCGTCCTCGCCGGCTGCGCCGGTGGCGGCGACGGCGGCGACGAGCCCACCGAGAGTGCGGGGCCCGTCGACGAGCTGAGCCTGAAGCTCGGCACGGCTCTGCCGCAGACCGGCAACCTGGCGTTCCTCGGCCCGCCCGAGGAGGCCGGCGTGGCTTACGCCATGTCGCAGATCAACGACGCGACCGCCGACACCGGACTCGACCTCGACGTCGTCTTCGGCGACTCGGGCGACACCGACAACAAGGCGTACGAGACCGAGATCCCCCGCCTGCTCGGCGAGGACGTCTCGGCCATCATCGGCGCCGCGTCGTCGAGCACGTCGCTGCAGTTCATCGACCAGGTCACCGGCGCCGGCGTCATCCAGTTCTCGCCGGCGAACACGTCCGACGCGTTCACGACCTACGACGACAACGGTCTGTACTTCCGCACCGCCCCGTCGGACGTCCTCCAGGGCGAGGTGCTCGGCAACCTCATCGCCGAAGACGGGCACCAGACGCTCGGCATGATCGTGCTGAACGACTCGTACGGCACGGGCCTGGCCAAGTACGTCACCGAGGCGTTCGAGGCCGCCGGCGGCGAGGTCGTCGCGGCTCCCACCTACAACACGGGTGACACGAGCTTCGACGCGCAGATCTCCGAGGTCCTCGCGGCCGACCCGGACGCGATCGCCCTGATCACGTTCGAAGAGGTCAAGACGATCCTCCCCAGCCTGTTCGGGCAGTACCCCGCCGAGGACCTCTACTTCGTCGACGGCAACCTGGCCAACTTCGGCGACCAGTTCCCGGCAGGTTCGCTGACGGGAGCCAAGGGCACGTTCCCGGGTCTGTCGCTCGACGCGATCACGGACTTCACCGACGCGCTCCAGACCTTCAACACCGATGAGGGCAACGAGCCGCTGACGGAGTTCACCTACGCAGCCGAGTCGTACGACGCGACGATCCTGCTCGCGCTGGCAGCCCTCGCCGCGGGCACGACCGACGGAACCGCGATGGCCGAGAAGCTCATCGAGGTCTCGGGCGGCTCGGGCGACGGCGAGAAGTGCGACACGTACGCCGACTGCGCCGCGATCATCGTCGGTGGCGGCACGGCCGACTACGACGGCATCTCGGGCCCGATCACGTTCGACGAGGTCGGCGACCCGACCGAGGCGTCGATCGGCATCTACCAGTTCGGCGACGACAACACGTACGCGGCCTACGAAGGCTGATCGTCTCCTGACGCGAACGGCCCCGGGTCCTCGGACCCGGGGCCGTTCCGCGTCGTGGGCGGCTGACGAGGCCGCCGCCGGGGCCGCCGATCATCTCGAGGCCGCCTACAGCAGGCACCGAGACTTCACCTGACCGCCGAGACAGCGGTTGACACCGCAGTCTCGGCGGTCAGATGAGGTTTCGCGGTCAAAGCGATGGGGGACGGATGCCGCGGCATCCGTCCCCCATCGTCGAAGGTGTGCAGGAACTAGGTGCCCAGCGTGCCCAGGTACAGCTCGGTGACCTTGGGGTCGTTGAGCAGCTGGCGGCCGGATCCCGTGTAAGCGTCGCGGCCCTGGTCGAGCACGTAGCCGCGGTCGCAGATCTGCAGGCAGCGCCGTGCGTTCTGCTCCACCATGATGCAGGTGACGCCCGCCTTGTTGATCTCGGAGACGCGGATGAATGCCTCGTCCTGCCGGACGGGGGAGAGGCCCGCCGACGGCTCATCGAGCAGCAGCACCTTGGGATCCATCATGAGCGCGCGGCTCATCGCCACCATCTGGCGCTCGCCGCCCGAGAGCGATCCGGCGCGCTGCTTGAGCCGCTTGCCGAGCTCGGAGAAGATCCCCGTGACGAACTCGAGCCGCTCCTTGTAGGCGCTCGGGCGCTGATAGAGCCCCATCTGCAGGTTCTCTTCGATGGTGAGGCTCGGGAACACGTTGTTGTTCTGCGGGATGAAGCCGACGCCGCGCGCGACGAGCTTGTTGGCGCGCAGGCCGGTGATGTCGTCGCCCTCCAGGGTGATCGTGCCGCTGCGCACGTTCACCTGCCCGAAGATCGCCTTCAGCAGAGTCGACTTGCCGGCGCCGTTCGGGCCGATGATGCCGATCAGCTCGCCTTCATGGGCGACGAGGCTGCAGCCGTTGAGGATGTTCACCCCGGGCAGGTAGCCGGCGTGGACATCTTCGACGACGACGACGGGTGTGCCCGTCGCGGTGGGAGCGGTCATCGGCCGTCCTCCTCTTCTTCTGCTTCTTCCTCCGCGACGCCCGCGTCGACGAGTGCGGCGGCATCCGCCGCGGCAGATGCCGAGGCATCCGTCGTCGGATCGGCCTCGACGATGTCGATGCGGCCCGTCACGACGCCCAGATCGAGCTCCTGGTGGGCGCCGAGGTAGGCGTCGATCACGGCGGGGTTGTTCATGACCGTGGTGGGGTCGCCCTCGGCGACGATCTTGCCCTCGGCCATGACGATGACCCAGTCGGCGATGTGGCGCACCATGTTCATGTCGTGCTCGACGAACAGGACCGTCATGCCGAGGTCCTTGAGGTCGAGGATGTGGTCGAGCAAGGACTGCGTGAGTGCCGGGTTGACCCCGGCCATCGGCTCGTCGAGCATGACCAACGTCGGCTCGGTCATGAGCGACCGTGCCATCTCGAGCAGCTTGCGCTGGCCGCCCGACAGGCTGGCGGCGAAGTCGTCGGCTTTCGCGTCGAGCTTGAACTTCTCGAGCAGCACCATCGCGCGGTCTTCGAACTCGGCATCCTGCGATCGCCACAGGGCGGGGATCAGGCTGCCCCAGAACTTCTCGCCGCGTTGATTCTTCGCGCCGAGCTTCATGTTCTCCATCACCGTCAACAGGCCCAGGGCCTTGGTGAGCTGGAACGTCCGGACCAGACCCATGCGCGCCACCTTGTAGGCGGGTACGCCCGACAGTGACTTTCCGTCGAAGGTCCAGGTGCCATGATCCGGGCGATCGAAACCGGTGAGCAGGTTGAACAGCGTCGTCTTGCCGGCGCCGTTGGGCCCGATGAGCGCGGTGATGGCGTTGCGCGGGATCTCGAGGTGCTCGACGTCGACCGCGTTGACGCCGCCGAAGGAACGGCGCACGTCGTCGGCGATGATGATCGGGTCGACCTTCGGGACGCCGGGTACCGCGTCGCCGACGTGAAGCCCGGTGGTCTTCGGCCGGGCGACCGGCGCGGCGCCGGTGACCGGGGCGCTTTCACTTGACAAAGGTCAGCTCCTTCTTGTTGCCCAGGAGTCCCTGAGGCATGAAGATCACGAGCAGCATGAGCGCGACGCCGACGAGGATGAAGCGCAGTGTGCCCGCCTGGATCTGCGACAGACCGAACAGCCAGCCGGCTTCGGCCATCGCCGGCAGGACATTCGAGAGGAATGTCTGGAGCGCCCAGAAGATCAGCGAGCCCAGCAGCGGACCGAACACGGTCGCGGCTCCACCGAGGAGGAGCGCCGTCCAGACGAAGAAGGTCAGCGACGTGACGTACACGCCCGGGCTGACCGCGGACGGCAGTGCGTAGACGATGCCACCGGCCGCCGCGAGGACACCGCCGAGCACGAGCGCCTGCATCTTGTACGAGAAGACGTTCTTGCCGAGCGAGCGCACGGCGTCCTCGTCCTCGCGGATGCCCTTGAGCGTGCGCCCCCATGGGCTGCGCATCAGCATCCACACGACGAGCACCGCGATGCCGATCGTGATGATGCCCATGATGCGCACCCACCACCCGGTCTCGTTGTAGACCCACGGGCCGAAACCGTACTCGCCGCGCGGGATGGGGTTCGACGCCCGGAAGCTGGTGTGGTAGCCGCTGAGCCCGTCTGCCGAGCCGGTCACGTCGTCGAACGCCGTCGTGAGGAACAGCAGGCGCAGAACCTCGGCCGCGGCGATCGTCACGATCGCGAGGTAGTCGCCGCGAAGACGAAGGGTCGGGATGCCGAGGATCAGCGCGAAGATCGCTGCCGCCCCGAGCCCGATCAGGGCGCCCGCCCACCAGGGGAGGCCGAACGACAGGATCGAGATCGCGTAGCCGTAGGCGCCCATGGCCATGAAGCCCGCGATGCCCATGTTGATCAGGCCGGCGTAGCCGAAGTGCACCGCGAGTCCGAGAGCCGCCAGGGCGTAGCCCATCGTCGCCGGGCTGAGGATCGACGACAGCGTGTTGGAGAGTATCTGCAACCAGTCCATGAGTGTGTCCCTAACCAATCCGCTCGCGTCGGCCCAGGATCCCCTGTGGTCGGAAGAGCAGGATGACGATGAGGATGAACAAAGCGCTGGCGTACTTGAGGTCGGCCGGGATCCACAGGCTCGACACCTCCACCAGGATTCCGACGATCAGCGCACCGACGAGGGCGCCGTAAGCGGTGCCGAGTCCGCCGAGGACGACCGCGGCGAACATGAGCAGCAGGATCTGCGCGCCCATGTCCCACTTGATGCCGGGACGGTAGTAGGCGTAGAGGATGCCGGCGAGGCCGGCGAGGGCGCCCGCGACGATCCACACGACGCGCACGACGGCGTCGACGTCGATGCCGGATGCCGCAGCCAGCGAGGCGTTGTCCGAGATGGCGCGCGTCGCCTTGCCCGTCCGCGAGCGGGTGAGCCACAGCGCGAACGCGACGATGACCACGATCGAGATCGCCAGCGAGATCATGTCGATGACGCTCATCTGGACGGAGCCGAACAGCGAGATCTTGGACTCCGACGAACCCGGGAGCTGGAGCGTGCCACCGCCGATGAACAGCTGGAAGGTGTAGCGCAGCGCGAGCGAGAGGCCGATGCTGACGATCATCAGCTGCACGACGCCGACCCGGCGCCGGCGCAGCGGCCGCCAGAGGATGACGTCGAGGAACAGCCCGAAGAGGGCGCTGAGCACGACCGCGACCGGATAGCCGAGCCACCACGGCAGCGCGAGGCTCGCGGGCCCGACGAGCATGAACGCGGCGATGGCGCCGAAGGTCACCATCTCGCCGTGTGCGAAGTTCGAGATGCCCGTGGTGCCGAACACCAGTGAGAGGCCGATCGCGGCGAGCGCGAGCATCAGGCCGAAGCTGAGGCCCTGGATGACGCGCTGAACGAGCTGGTCGAAGAAGCTCGTGACGTTGCGCTCGCCTTCGCCGATGAAGAAGTTGACGCTCACGCGCCCGCCCGGCCCCACCTCGGCCTCTTTGACGTTCGGGGTGTCGTCTTCGGGATCGACGACGGCGATGCCCTCGGGGAGGGTGTCTTCGTCGAGCGTCACGACGTAGGTCTCGCCCCGCTCGGGGACGCCCACCCGCCATTGGCCGTTCTCGTCGGTCTCGACCTCTTGCAGGCCGCCGGGGCCGTCGACGGTGAGCGTCACGCCCTCGAGGGGCTCGCCGTCGAGCTGTACGTTGCCGCTGATCCGATAGGGATCGTCTTCAGCGGCCAGAGCGGGTGTCGCAGTGGCGAACAGTCCCAGTGCCACGAGAAACAGAGCGAAGAGAGCGGCTGCCACACGCGCTCGGACGCGTCTCGGGATAGCAGTCGTAGGACCCACAGAACCTCCAGTTCGGCACCACGCGGACACCGAAGCTCGGGTCGCATCGGCCGTGATGACGACGCTACGACTGTAATGTGTCGTCGCTGTTTCGCCTACGGTGCGATGTGGATAAGTGACCCGATCGCAACCGGACGGCACTCGGCGGCTCGCGCGCTCGCGCGTGCCGTTTACTGCGGGAACAAACGGCCCCGCCCGACGCTTAGAATCGAGTACGGAGCGTCACGAGCGCACCGGCCGTCGCCGTCCACCCCCGAGAGCACGCGCGCGCCGCGCGAGGAGACCCCATGGAGCACAACGACCCCTTCGGCTTCGTCGGACTGACCTACGACGATGTGCTGCTGCTGCCCGGCCACACCGACGTGATCCCCAGCGAGGCCGACACGTCGTCCCGCGTGACGCGACGCATCACCGTCGCGACGCCGCTCATCTCGAGCGCGATGGACACGGTGACCGAGTCGCGCATGGCGATCGCCATCGCCCGCGAAGGCGGTCTCGGCATCATCCACCGCAACCTCTCGATCCAGGACCAGGCCTCGATGGTCGACCGCGTGAAGCGCAGCGAGTCCGGGATGATCACCGACCCGATCACGACCACTCCCGACGCGACGATCGAAGAGGTCGACTCCCTCTGCTCGCAGTACCGCATCTCGGGCCTGCCCGTCATCGACGACGACAACCGCCTCGTCGGCATCGTGACCAACCGCGACATGCGCTTCGTCTCGGGCTTCGAGCGCCAGACGACCAAGGTGCGCGACGTGATGACGACCGAGGGGCTCGTCACCGGCCGCGTCGGCATCAGCGCGGGTGAGGTCATCGCCCTGTTCGCCCAGCACCGGGTCGAGAAGCTGCCGCTCATCGACGAGGACGGCACCCTCGCGGGCCTCATCACGATCAAGGACTTCGACAAGAGCGAGAAGTACCCGCTCGCCACCAAGGACGAGCAGGGCCGCCTCCGCGTCGGCGCGGCGATCGGCTTCTTCGGCGACGCCTGGCAGCGCGCCGAGGCGCTTCGCGACGCCGGTGTCGACGTGCTCGTCGTCGACACCGCCAACGGCCAGTCCGCCGGCGTCATCGACATCGTCCGCCGCCTCAAGGCCGACGCCAGCTTCGACCACATCGACGTCATCGGCGGCAACGTCGCGACCCGCGAGGGCGCACAGGCGCTCATCGACGCGGGCGTCGACGCCGTCAAGGTGGGCGTCGGGCCGGGCTCGATCTGCACCACCCGCGTCGTCGCCGGCGTGGGCGTGCCGCAGGTGACGGCGGTGTACGAGGCGTACCTGGCCGCCCGCGAAGCGGGTGTGCCCGTGATCGCCGACGGCGGCCTGCAGTACTCGGGCGACATCGCCAAGGCGCTCGTCGCCGGTGCCGACACCGTCATGCTCGGCTCGCTCCTCGCCGGCACCGACGAGTCGCCGGGCGAGATCGTCTTCCAGGGCGGCAAGCAGTTCAAGCAGTACCGCGGCATGGGCTCGCTCGGCGCGCTCCAGACGCGCGGCAAGAAGACGTCCTACTCGAAGGACCGCTACTTCCAGGCCGACGTCCCCAGCGACGACAAGCTCATCCCCGAGGGGATCGAGGGACAGGTCGCGTACCGCGGTCCCGTGTCGGCCGTCGCGTACCAGCTCGTCGGCGGCCTGCGCCAGTCGATGTTCTACGTCGGCGCCCGCACGATCGACGAGCTCAAGGCCAAGGGCAAGTTCGTGCGCATCACCGCGGCCGGGCTCAAGGAGTCGCACCCGCACGACGTCCAGATCGTCGTCGAGGCGCCCAACTACAAGAAGTAGCCCTCCGTCGGGCCCTGTGAGCGGATGCCGCGGCCCGGCGTCAGCGGATCCGGAACGCCTCGGCGGCTCGGGCGGCGTCGTCGGTCGCGAGGTCGGCGAGCACCGAGCCGACCGCCGGCGTGAACTTGAAGCCGTGCCCCGAGAAGCCCGCGCCGACGACGATGCGACCGCGGCGATCGAGCACGAAGTCCTCGGAGTCCGTCGAGGTGTACGTGCAGCTGATCGGCTCGGCCGATTCGGGGTCGAGTCCGGGGAACCACTCGGCTACGTAGTCGTGCAGTGCCGCAGCGAGCGAGGGCACCGGCCGGAACGTCCGGCGGTCGGGGTCCACGACCGGTCCGACGTGGTGGAAGCCCACCTTCACGCCCTCGCCCGGCGTAGGCATCCCGTAGGTCGGGCCCGGGTAGGTCCCGCGCGAGACGAGATGGTTGAACGAGGGCCAGCGGGCGTCTGCTGAGATCGGGGCGAAATTCGCGGGGCTCTCTTCGGTCACCGTCAGCCGGGGGAGCGGGAACGACGCGGGCACGATGCCGGGGGTCCAGGCGCCCGACGTGACCACCGCCGTCTCGGCCACGACGTCGTAGCGGCGGTCGCCGTCGTCGACCGTGAGCGCGACGCCGTCGCCGCGCTCTTCGAGGGCGACGACGCGGTGGCTGTAGCGGATGTCGGCACCGTGGCTGCGCGCGCCGTGCTCGAGCGCATCCAGGGCCGCCGCGGCCCGCACCACGCCTGCATCCGGGGTGAACAGCACGTCGCCGTCGAACCGCATCCCGCTCCAGCGGCGTGCGGCATCGACCGGCTCGAGGATCTCGGCGCGCTCGCCGCGCGCGACGAGCGCCTCGTGCACCTCGGCGACCACGGCGTCGTCGCCGTGGGTCAGCAGACCGTGCAGCCGCAGCAGCGGCTCACCGGTCGTGCGAGAGAGCTCGTCCCACTCGGTGCGCGCGAGGGCGAGCAGGTCGAGGTAGTGCGCGGCGGCGTAGGCGTTGTTGAAGTTGCGTGTCGCGCCGTGCGATGCACCGTGCGTGTGGCCGCGCTCGAACCGTTCGAGGGTCAGCACCCGGTGCCCGCGCCGGGCGAGCTGCCAGGTCGTGGCGAGTCCCATCGCACCGGCGCCGACGACGACATGCGGAACGTGCTCGGTCACGGGTCGGTCCTCCACGGATCTGGGGCGCCGGCCGACGGCGCCCACGCGGAGCCCGTCGCAGGCGTGGGCTGCGGCATCCGTCGTCCATCCTCGCGCAGCGCGCGTGAACGATCGGCAGGGAGTCGGAGTATGACGGCCGGCATCCCCATCGGCGTGGCCGTGTGTCGCTACCCTGGCGCCATGATCAGGCAGCGGCAGCATCCTGCGGCGACACAGCGCACCACGCGCCTCGAGGCGTTCACCGACGGCGTGTTCGCGATCGCGGCGACGCTCCTGGTGCTCGACCTCACGTCGAACTCGCTGGGCGAGGTCGATTCCGACACTCAGATGTGGGCTGCCCTGGGCGGCATGTACGAGCTGTTCATCAACTTCGCGATCAGCTTCGCGCTGCTGTGCCTGCTCTGGATGGTCCATGTGCGGCAGTTCGAGCACATCGCGCGGGTCGACTCCGTGATGCTCTGGCTCAACAACGGGCGCCTGCTGTTCATCGTGCTCGTGCCGTTCGCGACGCGGCTGATGACCGAGTACGAGGCGTACTACGCGGGTCGCCTCGCGATGCCGGTCACGTTCTTCCTTGCGATCCTCTTCAGCTGGGTGCAGTGGCAGTGGGCGGTCCGCCATCGTGAGGTCATGCTGCCCGACATGAGCGCCGCGGATGCCGCCGCCTACGGTCGCGGCTCGCTCAGCGCGGTGGTGATCGGCGGGCTGGTCGTCGTCGCGTCGCCGTGGATCGGGTCGGCCGCGTTCCTGCTGTTCCTGCTCGACGGGCCGTTCACCCGGCTGCTGCGCGGCAAGGGCGACTGAGCGGGCGGACGCCCTCGGTCGGGCGCGCTGCCGCGGACGAGGTCATGCGCTCTCGCCGAGCGCACATGTCCGCGACGCGGGGAGCATGTGGTTTCGGCGAGAGCGCACGATGTGGACAGGCGCGCGGGCTTACCGCGCGATGCCCACGGGCTCTGGGGAGCCGGCACCCGTCGGCGCGAAAGCTTCGGCACCAGCGGGGGCGGCATCGGTGCCGGCGGTCGCGGCGGCGGCCGCGGCATCCGTTGCCTTACCCGACGGGAGCCACAGCGCCACGACCGTCGCGGCGAGCAGCACCGCCGCACCCGTGAACACGGCCGGACGCGCCGCGTCGACGTACAGATCGGGCATGAGCTCGCCGCCGGCGCTCACGAAGATCGCGGTCATCACGGCGGTGCCGAGGGCGACGCCCAGTTCGCGGACGGTGGAGTTCACGCCGGACGCCTTCGCGTGGTCGATGAGCCCCAGCGTGGCGAGCAGGGCGGTGGCGGACGGGGCGAACACGAGCGCCATCCCGACCCCGGCCATCACGAACGGGACGATGAGCGCCGGGTAGTCGAGGTCGGTCGACATGATCGACGCGATCCAGGTGAGCGCGGCACCCTGCAGGGCGAGGCCCAGCACCAGCAGCAGCCGCGTGCCCACGCGGGGGGCCAGGATGCCGGCGATCGGCGCCACGACCATCGGCGCGAGCGTCCACGGCGTGGTCTGCACCGCGGCCTCGAGCGGGGTGGAGCCCTGCACGACCTGGAGGTACTGGATGAGGATGAACACCGAGCCGAAGGTGCCGAAGCTGAACGCGAAGCCGATGATGTTCGTGATCGAGAACGATCGGTCGCGGAACAGCCGCAGCGGCATGAGCGGGGCCTTCGCCCGCATCTGCCACCCCAGGAAGGCGGCGATCAGGAGCGCGCCGACGACGATCTCGACGATGACGCCGGGGGAGTCCCAGCCGTCGTCGTTGCCGCGCACGATCGCATGGACGAGGGCCAGCACGCCCGCCGCCGCGAGCACGGCTCCGGGTACGTCGATGCGGGCGCGGGCGCCGAAGTCGTTGTTGAGCACGACCAGCGCGAGCGGAATCGCGATGAGGGCGACGGGCACGTTGATCCAGAAGATCGCCTGCCAGTTCCAGCCCTCCATGATGGCGCCGCCGACGAGGGGCCCGACGGCGACGCCGAGGCCCGAGACGCCGCCCCAGATGCCGATCGCGAGGGCGCGCCGCGCGGGCGGGACGGCGCCGCTCAGCAGGGCCAGCGAGAGCGGCATGACGCCCGCCGCCCCGAGGCCCTGCACGGCGCGGGCGGCGATGAGCTGCCCGGGGTCGGTGCTGAGCGCGGCGAGCACCGACCCGGCGCCGAAGACGGCGATGCCGATGGCGAACAGCGTCCGGCGGCCGAAGCGGTCGCCGAGTGCCGAGGCGATGAGGATCGTGCCGGCGAACGCGAGCGTGTACGCGTTCACGAACCACTGCAGCTCCTCGACGCTCGCCCCCATCTCGCTGTGCAGGACGGGCAGAGCGTTGGTCATGACGAGGTTGTCGAGCGTGGCCATGAACATCGGGAGGGATGCCGCGGCCAGCACGAGCGCGAACGGGCGCGGTCGCCGCCGCGTCCGCGGGGCGAGGGAGGTGTCGGTCATGAGAATCTCCGGTTGTAATCGAATGATTACCACAATGTAGTAATCGACTGATTACAAAGTCAAGTCATTCGCTGATAACCTCGGAGCATGACTTCTGTGCAGCGGGACGGCAGCGGCGCCACCGCCCTCGACGAGCCGGCCGAGACCGGCAAGCGCCTGTCGTCCGACGAGCGGCGCCGGCAGATCCTGGTGGCCGCGCTCGCCGTCTTCGGCACCCGCGGGTACGAGGGCGCGACGACCGACGAGGTCGCCCGCGCCGCGGGAGTCAGCCAGCCGTACGTGGTGCGGCTGTTCGGCTCCAAGGAGAACCTGTTCCTCGCGACGATCGAGGACGCCCTGACACGGCTGCTCGCGGCGTTCCGCGCCGCGCTCGCCGCCGACGAGGGCGACGACCTCCCCGCCGCCAAGCGCATCGGACAGGCTTACGTCGACCTCATCGAGGTGCGGGGCCTGCACCAGACCCTCGCGCACGCCTACCTCCTGGGGAGCAACCCGGTGATCGGCGCCGCCGCGCGCCGCGGGTTCGCGGCGGTGTGGCGGTTCTTCCGCGAGGAGATGGGGCTCGACGCCGATGAGGCCCGCGCATTCATGGCCGAGGGCATGCTGATCAGCACGATGATCGGGCTGCGCATCGTCGACGACTACGGGTCGGACCCGCAGATCACCGAGCTCTTCCGCTCCTGCTTCCCGAGCGAGCTGCCGCACGTGCTCGACGTCCTCCCTCGGGGCGACGAGCGCTGGTAGCGCGCCGGGTCGCGGCATCCGTCGAGGTCGTGTGATCTCGTCGAGAGCGCATGTCGTTGGCGCGCGCGGATCTCGGCGAGGTGGTGCGATCCCGACGCCGGTTCATCGAAGGATGCCGCCCCTTGGCCGCCGTCGGAGGCGCGGCGTATCGTCGGGGGCATGTGCCGGAACATCCACACGCTCCACAACTTCGAGCCCGCGGCGAGCTCCGACGAGGTGCACGCGGCCGCCCTCCAGTACGTGCGCAAGATCGCGGGCACCACGAAGCCCTCGAAGGCGAACGAGGAGGCGTTCGATCGCGCCGTCCACGAGATCGCCCACCTCACGCAGCACCTCCTCGACGACCTCGTCGCGACGGCGCCGCCGAAGAACCGCGAGGTCGAGGCGGCGAAGGCGCGCGAGCGGGCGATCAAGTCCGGCCGGTACGCCGCGCCGGCGGCCTGAGCCCGGTCGTCGAGCGCGCGAGGAACGAGCGAGCCGCATGAGCCCCGGTCGTTGAGCGAGCGAGGAACGAGCGCGACGAAACGCGCCTTACCCGGCGCAGCCCGCCGGCTCGAGGCGTTTCGTCTCGGTCGCCGGCGCTCCCTCGCTCAACGACCGTGGCCGGCGTCGGGATCGCCGTCGCGTCTCGATCGCTCCGGTCCCGGTCGTTGAGCGAGCGAGGAACGAGCGAGACGAAACGCGCCCTCGACCACGCGAGTGCTCGGGTTGAGATAGTCTGGTCGGCTCCCTGATCGGCGACGGACGCTTCGACTCGTCCCTCGCTCAGCGCAAGTGCCGCACCGGAGCAGACAGGGAAACACCGTGGGCTACATCGACATCGCCGCCGTCTCGTATGCGCTGCCTGACGGACGGCCGCTCCTGGACGAAGTCTCGTTCCGCGTCGGCGAGGGATCGACGACCGCGCTGATCGGGCAGAACGGGGCCGGCAAGACCACGCTGCTGCGGATCATCCGCGACGAGATCCCGGCGCACGGCGGCGTCGTGCAGATCGACGGCGGCCTCGGCGTCATGGACCAGTTCGTGGGCCACGGCGGACCTGGGCAGACCGTCCACGATCTGCTGATCGCCGTCGCACCCGATCGCGTGCGCCGCGCCGCACGCGAGCTGGAGGACGCGGAGGCGGCCATCATCGAGCGCGACGACCTCGACACGCAGATGCGGTACGCCGGAGCGCTCGCCGACTACGCCGAGGCGGGCGGCTACGAGTACGAGACCGTCTGGGACACCTGCACGACGGCGGCACTCGGCATCCCGTTCTCGCGTGCCCGGTTCCGCGAGCTGACGACGCTGTCGGGCGGCGAGCAGAAGCGGCTCGCGCTCGAGGCGCTGCTGCGCGGACCCGACCAGGTGCTGCTGCTGGACGAGCCCGACAACTACCTCGACGTGCCCGGCAAGCGGTGGCTGGAGGAGCGCCTGCGCGAGACCCAGAAGACCGTCCTGCTGGTCTCGCACGACCGCGAGTTGCTGGCGCGCGCCGCCGACCGCATCGTGACGCTCGAGGTCGGCGGCGCGGGCAGCACCGCGTGGGTGCACGGCGGCGGCTTCGGCACGTATCACCGTGCTCGCGACGACCGCATGGCGCGACTCGACGAGCTGCGGCGGCGCTGGGACGAGCAGCACGTCAAGCTCAAGGAGCTCGTCGCGACGCTCAAGGTGAAGGCCACGGCGAACGACACGTTCACTTCGCGCTACCGTGCCGCCCAGACGCGACTGCGCAAATTCGAGGGGGCGGGCCCGCCGCAGGAGCGGCCGAGGGAGCAGGACCTCGATGTGCGCCTGCGCGGTGCGCGCACCGGGCGGCGCGCGGTCGTCGCCGAGCAGCTCGAGCTCACCGGACTGATGCGGCCCTTCGACGTCGAGGTGTGGTTCGGCGACCGGGTCGCGGTGCTGGGGTCGAACGGCTCGGGCAAGTCGCACTTCCTGCGGCTGCTCGCGCGCGGCGGCACCGATCCCGACGGTCGGCTCGGCCACCTGACCACGACGGGTGCGGCGCTGGATCCGGTCGCGCACACCGGACGGGCGATCCTCGGCGCGCGCGTCGTCCCCGGCTGGTTCGCGCAGACCCACCGCCACCCCGAGTTCGACGGCAGGACGCTGCTCGACATCCTGCACCGCGGCGAGGACGCACGAGTGGGGCTTCCGCGCGAGGCGGCGAGCAGCGCGCTCGACCGCTACGGCCTCGTCGGCCAGGCCGAGCAGACGTTCGACAGCCTGTCGGGCGGCCAGCAGGCGCGGTTCCAGATCCTGCTGCTCGAGCTCTCGGGCGCGACGCTGCTGCTCCTGGACGAGCCGACCGACAACCTCGACCTCGTCTCTGCCGAGGCGCTGCAGGACGCCCTCGCCCGCTTCGAGGGGACCGTGCTCGCCGTCACGCACGACCGGTGGCTGGCGAAGTCCTTCGACCGCTTCCTGGTGTTCGGCTCCGACGGCCGGGTGTTCGAGTCCGGCGAGCCGGTCTGGGACGAGACCCGCGTCGCGCGGGCGCGCTAGGGATGACGGATGCCGCGGCCCGCGGCATCCGTCCCCGCAGCGTCCCCGC